>CAZKNV010000467.1:0-1915 GCA_964554145.1 uncultured Burkholderiaceae bacterium | reverse complement strand
GCCGAAGATCCGCGTGACGCCGGCTATGTCGGCTTCGAGGCGCAGGTGTTGCGCTGGATCGGCAAACCGATCATCGTGCTGCTGAATCAGATGGGCCCGCCGCGTCCTGCTACCGAAGAACGCGCAGAGCAGGAGCGCTGGCGTACGCATCTGCAGTCGCTCGGCACCGACAGCGAAGTGCTCGCGCTCGACGCCTTTGCGCGCTGCTGGGTGCAGGAGCGCGTGCTGCTCGATGCCGTCGGGCGTCATTTACCGCAGGACAAGCGCGCGGCTTATGCGCGGCTCGTCGCAACCTGGACGGCGCGCAACATCGTGCGCTTCGACGCCGCAATGCGCGTGCTCGCCGAGCAACTCGCCGCCGCCGCGATTGACCGCGAGCCGGTTGCCTTGCCATCGACATCTGCGATGCAAAAAGTCATGCACTCGGTCGGAATCAAACGCGACGACCGTGAGGCCGCGCATGAGCGAGCGATGAAAGCGCTCGCCGAGCGCCTCGACGCCGGCACTCGTAATGCGACCGACCGCTTGATCGCGCTGCACGGACTCGACGGCAGCGCTACGCAAACCGTGCTGGAACGCATGCACGCCAACTTTGCAATGCAGGAGCGCATGGATGAAACGCGCACAGCGCTATGGAGCAGCATCGTTACCGGAGCGCTGACCGGCTTGAAGGCCGACGTCGCCGCCGGCGGGCTGACCTTTGGAGCCGGCTTGCTGGTGGGCGGCGTGATCGGCGGGCTGGCCGGCGCCGGTGTCGCGCGCGGGTTCAATCGTCTGGCGGGCGCCGATCATCCCGATGTGCGCTGGTCAGCCGATTTCCTCGATGGGCTGGCACGTTCGGGCGTGCTGCGTTACCTGGCGGTGACGCACTTCGGCCGTGGCCGTGGCCGCTACGTCGAGGGCGAGGCTCCGCCGTTCTGGCGCGACGAAGTCGAGCGGATATTCACTGCGCAAGCACCAGCCTTCCACGCGCTATGGGATGCCGCACGTGAGCCGACCCCGAACGCCCAGCCGCTAACGCCCGATCTGCAGCGCGCCATTGCCGAAACGACACTCGGCGTGCTGGACCGGCTTTATCCAGGGACGGTGCCGGCCGAGCTGAAGCGCGAGTCTCCGGAGTAACCGTCACGGGCATGGTGGTTGCTCAAGCAAGCGCCCCGGGCGTGGCCCGATTACAACCGGAGATCTTATGAACAAGGACCAAGTGAAGGGACGTACCAAAACAGCAACCGGCAAGATCAAGGAAAGCGTCGGCAAGGCGACTGGCGATAAGGATCTGGAAATAAAGGGCACGGCAGAGAAGACGGGCGGCAAGGCCCGCTCGGCCTATGGCGACGTCAAGGAAGACGTCAAAAAAGACACCCGGTAAAAATTCTTCCCGCCGTCGTCGAACAGTAGGTCGGAGCGGCCTTCAGTTGCGCCGCTCCGACTCGTTCTTTGATGGCGCTTTCTTTTCGGAATTCGTTGTAGCGTTTGTTACGGCCGCGCAGCACCCGGTCCGGCCCATGCATGCAGGGCAATCCGTTCCAGCTTGCGTAGTGCACGTTGCTGGCGGCCCACGCATCGCAGATATTGCGCAACGACGGCGTTTTCTCGCGCAAGCGCTAACAAGGGCCGCGCTTCACGCAATGTGACATCGGCATAGCGCTGCTGCACCTCAGCACTCCCGCGACTCGCGCGCTCGATCGCCCAGCGGCCATACAAATGTGCCAGCACGACGATGACTGCGAGCGGAACGCTGGCAACGCCGAACCAGGTCGAACCGAAGTCGTGGCCGATTTCGAACGCGGCGCCGACATCGGCTGCCCACGCCAGAAACATCCCGGCGCCGAAAAACAGCGCCACTCGCGCGCGTCGCTCGAGCTCGATCCAGCGTCCTGCCTCGCGCGTTTGCCAGCGCTGCAACTCCGCTTGG
>CAZKNV010000466.1:0-1920 GCA_964554145.1 uncultured Burkholderiaceae bacterium | reverse complement strand
GCCAGTGCAAGCACCTGCAGCCACGGCAGGTTCCATGGCGCGAAGGAGCACGCGTGTAATGCGCCCGCCAGTAGCGCACAAAGCGGCCAGAGCGGCCGAAAACGCCGAGGTACGTTCATTTCGGATCGAACAATAGACGGCGCAGGATCGTGCCGCTTGCACCGTAACCGTCGAGCGAAGTCAATCAGGCGGAATGCTGATGCTCGGCGGTCTCGGCAAATTCTTCGGCCGCGGTCTTGTTCGGTATGCGAGTCACCAGGAACAGATGCGGGCGGCGCGCATCGGCGCGTACCACTTCGAAACGAATGTCGTCCAGCTCGAGCGCGTCACCGCGCTTGGGTACGCGGCCGAACTGCTCGGTCAGCAACCCGCCGATCGTGTCGAACGCCGTATTCGAAAGCGTCGTGCCGAAGGTGGCGTTGAATTGTCCGATTTCGGTCAGCGCCTTGACTCGATACCGTCCGTCGCCTTCCGCGACGATCGCGTCGTCGCCTTCGTCGAAGTCGTACTCGTCTTCAATCTCGCCGACGATCTGCTCGAGCACGTCTTCGATCGTGATCAGCCCCGCGACACCGCCATATTCGTCGACGACGATCGCCATATGGTTACGATTGGCGCGAAAATCGCGCAGCAGCACGTTGATCGGCTTGCTTTCCGGAATGAAAACGGCCGGTCGCAAGTTGGCGCGTACGTCGAAGTCTGGTTCGGTGTAATAGCGCAGCAGATCCTTGGCGAGCAGGATACCGATCACCTGATCGCGGCTGCCCTCGATCACCGGAAAGCGCGAATGCGCGGTTTCCATCACAAACGGAAGCCAGCTCTGCGGCGGATCGGCAATGTCGATAACGTCCATCTGCGAGCGCGGAATCATCAACTCGCGCGCGCGCAACTCGGAAACCTGCAGCACGCCTTCGATCATCGACAGCGCATCGGCGTCTAGCAGGTCTCGTTCATGCGCTTCATGCAGCGCCCGCAGCAGCTCTTCGCGATTCTCCGGCTCGCGGAAAATAAACGCGGTCAGGCGTTCGAGCAGGGTCTTGTGTTTGTGGGAGGGAAACGAACGACTAGGCGGAGGTTCTGACATTCGGAGCGGAGGGCCATCGGCACGCCGACCGCGCTCCATGGTTAAGACGAATCCACAATACACGAGTCGAAGTTGACAATAACGGGGTCTGACCCCGATTTAAGGTTGGTAAGGGTTGGGCTTTCCGAGCGCCTTCAGGGTCTCGATTTCGCGCGTTTCCATCGCTTGCGCGTTGGCGGAGCTGTCGTGCTGATGTCCGTGCGCGTGCAATACGGCGTGCACGATCAGATGGGCCAGATGGTCATGCGGTGACTTGCGCTGCGTGCAGGCTTCTCGCCTTAGCGCGGGTATGCAGATGACGATGTCGGCGCAGACGATCGGCGCGATCGAGTAGCTGAAAGTCAATACATCGGTGGGGTAGTCCTTGCCGCGAAAGTCGCGATTCAAGCGCCGGCCTTCGCGTGCACCGACGAAGCGCAGTGTCAGTTGGGCGTCGCGCTCGAGCGCTGCTGCAACCCACCGAGTAAGCATCGAGCGTGCTGGCAAACCCGCAAATCTTCCATGGCCCTGAACCGACAGTGCCAACGCAGGCACTGCTAGGGTGCGCGACGGCGGGCGCGCTCGCCAACCTGGCCGACCACCGACACCGAGCGGCTTTCTGCCGCTTGCGCCCGTTCTTCGGCGGCTTCATACGCCTCGACGATGCGCCCCACCAGCGGATGCCGCACCACGTCGGCGGCGGTAAAATACGTAAACGCGATGCCGCGCACTTCGGCCAGCACATGCTGAGCCTCGATCAGGCCGCTGGTGGTGCCCTTCGGTAGATCGATCTGCGTTATATCGCCCGTTACCACCGCCTTCGAGCCGAAGCCGATGCGCGTGAGGAACATCTTCAT
>CAZKNV010000465.1:0-1935 GCA_964554145.1 uncultured Burkholderiaceae bacterium | reverse complement strand
ACAAAATCTTTGTCGCGACACTCGATGCGCGCCTGGTCGCTCTCGATGCAACCACCGGGCGAGCGATCTGGGAAGCGCCGGTTGCCGAGAATCGGGATGGCTATGCGATGACCGGCGCGCCGCTGGCGCTGAAAGACCGGGTACTGGTGGGAGTCTCGGGAAGCGACTATGGCATGCGGGGATTCGTCGCCGCGTTTTCTGCGGCCGACGGCCGTCCGCTGTGGAAGTTCTATACCGCACCGGGGCCAGGAGAACCCGGGCATGACACGTGGGCCGGTGACTCCTGGAAAACCGGCGGCGCAGCGACCTGGAGTACCGGCGCCTACGATGCGAAGCGAGACGTCATCTATTGGGGCGCAGGCAATCCTGCCCCGGCGCACCATGGCGGTGTGCGCAAGGGTGACAACCTGTTCGCCAATTCCGTCGTCGCGCTGGATGCGTCGTCGGGAAAATTACGCTGGCACTATCAGTTCACCCCGGCGGATGAAAATGACTGGGACGCGGTCCAGCAGCCGGTCCTGGCCCGGATACCGTGGCAGGGCGAGCCGCGCGACGTCGTGCTGTGGGCGAACCGCAATGGATTTTTTTATGCACTCGATCGCGAGTCGGGAAAGTTTCTATCGGCCAAGGCATTCGTGAAACAAACCTGGGCGGACGGTTTTGACGAAAACGGGCGGCCGATCCGCCGGCCTGCGTCCCGGCCCACCAGCACCGGTGCTCTGGTATGGCCGTGGGTCGGTGGAGGCACCAATTGGTGGCCGCCGTCCTACGATAGTGAGCGGCGATCGCTGTTCGTTCCCTCGGTCGATGGCGCGAGTATCTACTTCCGCGACGACAATGTGCACTTTCAAAAGGGTCAGCTGTTCATGGGCGGCGTATCGAACAACGCCATTAACCAGCCGACAACCGTTGCCATTAAGGCGATCGCGGTAGACACCGGGGAAGTGCGCTGGCAGACACCCTTGGCGCAGGGAGCAGTTGTGCACCGCGTGGTTGGCGGCGTGCTCTCCACCGCCGGAGGACTTGTATTCGCCGGTTATCGCGACGAGTTCTTTGGGTTCGACTCCGACACCGGAGAGAAGCTGTGGCAGGTACGACTGGGCGGCGACATCAATGCAGCCCCGGTGTCATATGCCGTTGACGGACAACAGTTTGTAGCGATCATGGCCGGGCACGCGTTGTTCACGTTTTCGCTGCCGCCTCCGAAGTAGGTAGCTCTCTCTGTCACGCGGCGCGCGACGTTTCTTCCAGCAGCCCCGCTGCCGTAAGCGCGGTTGCGGCCTCGCTCAGGATCGAAACGGGGATGCCGGAAGCGGCGCTCACGTCGTTTAACCCATGCGAGCCGTCGGCTTGGTTCAACAACCACAGCATTGCTTGTTCGGTCTGGGCGGGAGTGCCGCCCCCGACGCTGCGAAAGAGCCCGCGCTTGCCCAGCCGCGGCTCGCAGTTGGGATTCAAGCTGCGAAAGAGCCGGTTGGAATCGACCCGCCGAATCACGCGCGCGAGCGCAAGAAAGGATTCGGCTAGCGCGTCAAGCTGGATCAGATCGAGGTTGTCGGCCGACGTATGGTATTCGCGGTAACCGTCGTTCGACGAGCGTGTAAGCCGCCCGACCGGCAGATCAATCCCGGGTGAGCAGAATTGCCGCTCGTCGTAGCCGTATGGAGAAAATTCGATCACCCTTGCGCTCGGATCGATCTCGCGCACGACGCCAGCAGCAATGTGATCGATCTCCGTGTTGCCGCGCCGGCTGCGCTTGTACGTGAGGGGCGCGGCATCGCCGACGAGGCCGACCACCAGGCCGGCCCGAATGCGAGCTAGCTGGTGCTGGTTGCGCGCCAGCCATGTGATCGAGCCGATCGTGCCGGGTGCGAACACGAAGCGATAGGACAGACGCGGACGCTGCCGGGCAAGCTCGGCGGCGAGCATCGCCAC
>CAZKNV010000464.1:0-1952 GCA_964554145.1 uncultured Burkholderiaceae bacterium | reverse complement strand
TACGAGGCGTCGCCGTACTACGCGAAGCTGTATCGCAAGCTGCCGGTCAGTTCGAACTCGGGTTTGCGATTGACCGACCTGCCGCCGGTGACCAAGCATTCACTGATGGCGGAATTCGACGATGTCGTCACCGAGCCGGCGCTGACCCGTCGTGCGGTCGAGCAGTTCATGGCCGAACCGGACCGCCTTGGCGGTGCATTGCTCGGGCGCTATGCGGTGTGGACCAGCTCCGGCACAACCGGTGAGCCCGGCTATTTTGTGCACGATCCCGATGCGCTCGCGGTGTATGACGCGCTCGAATGGCAGCGTTTTCGCGGAGTGCGGTCGCCGTCGGACCTGGCGCATCAACTCATTGCCGGCGATCGCTACGCGATGGTCGCGGCCACCGGCGGGCATTTTGCGGGCGTCTCGACCGTGGAACGGATGCGGCGGTCGATGCCATGGCTGGCGTCGGCGCTGAGGGGGTTCTCGTTGCTGCAACCGGTTGAACGACTGGTGGCCGAACTGAACAAGTTCCGCCCGACCTTGCTCGCCTCGTATCCCACCGCGGCGCAAATGCTGGCCGATGAGCAGCAGGCCGGCCGACTTCAATTGCGGCTGCGCGAAGTGTGGACCGGCGGCGAGACGCTGGCGAAGCAGACGCGCGCGCAGTTGCAGCGCGTATTCGGCTGTCCGGTGCGTAATTCGTATGGCGCGTCGGAGTTTTTGCCGATCGCATGGGAGTGTCCGTATCGCCGCCTGCACGTCAACAGCGACTGGCTCATCCTGGAGCCGATCGACCGCCACGGCCGGCCCGTGGCTCCCGGCACGCGCTCGCACTCGGTGCTACTGACCAATCTGGCGAATCGGATTCAACCGCTGATTCGTTACGACCTGGGTGACTCGATCACGGTGATCGATACGCCATGCGCTTGCAGTAGCCGGTTTCCGGCGATATCGGTCGAGGGTCGCACCGATGAGGCGCTCGTTTTTCCATTGACCGGCGGCGGCACCGCGACCGTCGTGCCGCTGGCGCTGACCACCGTGATGGAAGACGACGCCTGCGTGCACGATTTTCAGGTAACGCAGACGGCACCGCGCAAGTTGCAAATCAGGCTGGGCGGCGACGAGCACGGATCAGCGCGCGAGGTTCGCCGCGCGCTGGGCAGCTACTTCGATACGCTCGGCATCGGGGCAGTGTCGATCGACATTGCGCGCCGTGCGCCCGTGCGTGATGAGATCAGCGGCAAGCTGCGACGGGTTATTTGCCGGCTTCCACATCATTGAGCTGCGGGCACAATAGTGCCCGATGATTTTTCGATTAACTGAGCGAGCCTCTAAACGTCTGTTATTGACTGGCGCGATCGTGCTTGCGATCGCGGCGGCGGCCGGTTGCTCGACCGTCGGCTATTACGCCCAGTCGATCCACGGCCATTTTGCGATGCTCCGTGCCGCGCGGCCGATTCCGGAGATCGTGGCCGATCCGGCGATCAACGCGCCGCTGAAGCAGCGTTTGCAGCGCGCCGAACGAATCCGCGCGTTTGCGTCGAGCGAGCTCGCATTGCCCAAAAATGGCAGCTATCGCTCGTACGCGGATCTGCAGCGACCATTCGTCGTGTGGAACGTTTTCGCCACGCCGGAACTGTCGCTCGAACTCAAACAATGGTGCTATCCGGTGGTCGGCTGCGCCGTGTATCGCGGTTACTTCGAGCGCGAGGCGGCCGAGCGCGCGGCTGACGATCTGCGCGCCCAAGGCTTTGAGGTCAATATCGCCGGTGTGCCGGCGTATTCGACGCTCGGATGGTTCGCCGACCCGCTGCTGAACACGTTTATCGGGGGCACCGAGGGGCAGCTCGCCGGACTGATCTTTCACGAGCTTGCGCACCAGGTCGTGTTTGTCGGCGGCGATACGACTTTTAACGAATCGTTCGCCACCGCGGTCGAGCGCGAAGGCGTGCGGCGCTGGCTGGCAG
>CAZKNV010000463.1:0-1954 GCA_964554145.1 uncultured Burkholderiaceae bacterium | reverse complement strand
CATCGGATGCGTCAATGATTTGACTCCGACGCGCTGGATCGCCAGATTGCGGCGGTCAGCGCCGGACTGCACGTCCGGCAGGAACAAATCGTCGGGGGCGTTCATTTCGTACTCAGCAACCGCTCGATCTGGCTGGTCAGTCGCTTATCCAACGGAGCGGTGTCGCTTGAGAATGCGGCAACGACCTTGCCGTCGCGATCGATCAGATACTTGTGAAAGTTCCACTTCGGCGGCTGGCTGGTCGACTTGGCCAGCGCTGCAAAGAAAGGATTTGCCGCTGCACCTGCCACCGACGACCTGGCAAACATCGGAAACTTGACGCCGTAGGTGTTGAAGCAAAAATCTGCGATCTCTTTGTTGTTGGTCTTTTCCTGGTTGCCGAAGTCGGCCGATGGAAATCCGAGTACCGTCAACCCGCGCGCGGCATACTGTGCGTGCAGCTTCTCCAGCCCTTCGTACTGCGGAGTGAAGCCGCAGTAGCTGGCGGTATTGACCACCAGCAGAACGCGCCCCTGGTACTGACAAAGCGTCTGCGGCGCCTCGTCCTGCAAGCGCGGGAATGTATGGTTCAAGAGGACCGGGCATTGCTGCGCGTTGGCTGAGCCGGCAAAGCCGACGAGCCAGAGGCTGGCAACAGTGACGAGCGCAAGAACCGTGTATTTCCGCATCGAAGATGAACAGGCACCGGAAGACTCAAGTCTAACCGCTGCACGAAGGGCGATGCCGAGCGAAAGGAAAGGCACTATGAGGCTTGATCAACGCGTCGCGATCGTGACTGGTGCAGCGCAAGGCATCGGCCTGGCGTGCGCGCGACTGTTCGTCGAGCACGGCGCAAAGGTAGTGATCGCCGATGTCAATGAAGCGGGCGCATCGGTGGCACAACAGATCGGCAGCGCCGCCAGTTTCAAGCGCACCGATGTCGGTCAGCGGGCTGATTGCGAAGCGCTGATCGAGCACGCGATCGAAACGTTCGGGCGGATCGACATTCTCGTCAACAACGCCGGCATCGTGCACGGCGCTGACTTCCTCGACCTGGCCGAAGAAGATTTCGACCGCGTGCTGAGAGTCAATTTGAAAGGTGCATTTCTATGCGGGCAGGCGGCTGCACGCCGGATGATTACGCAAACGCCGCGAGCTGATGGCCAGCGAGGCGTCATCATCAACATGTCGAGCATCAATTCGGTGGTCGCGATTGCGAATCAGGTTCCCTACACCGTCAGCAAGGGCGGGCTTAACCAGTTGACGAAGGTGATGGCCCTCGCGCTTGCGGCGCATGGAATTCGCGTGATGGGCATCGGTCCCGGCTCGATCGCCACCGAGATGCTGAAAGCTGCGGTGCTGACCGACGGTCCTGCGCGCAATCGCATCATGTCGCGCACGCCGCTGCAACGGCTCGGCGAGCCCGAAGAGATCGCCAAGGTTGCGCTGTTTCTTGCCAGCGACGATGCGTCGTACATGACCGGCACCACCGTGTATCCCGACGGCGGGCGGCTGGCACTTAACTACACGGTGTAAAGATTCCGTCGCAACTGACTCTCGACTCGGCGCGCGAGCGCCGCATGCTGCTGACCTTGGCAGCAATCCAGTTCACCACCGTGCTCGACTTCATGGTGATCATGCCGCTCGCGCCGCAATTTGCGCGCGTATTCGATCTCACCACGCAGCAGTTCGGCTGGCTCATTTCCGCCTACACGTTTGCCGCCGCAATTGCCGGCATTGTGGCGGCGGTGGTTATCGAGAGGTTCGAGCGCAAGCGATTGCTGCTGGCGGTGTACGTCGGCTTCGTCGCCGCGGCCGCAGTGACCGCCAGCGCGCAGAGTTTCCCGATGCTGCTCGTCGCGCGGGCATTGGCCGGCATGTTCGGCGGCGTGCTCTACGGCGTGATCTTCACCGTCATCGGCGACACGATTCCCGAAGCGCGGCGCGGCCGCGCCACCGGGGTCGTGATGACTTC
>CAZKNV010000462.1:0-1962 GCA_964554145.1 uncultured Burkholderiaceae bacterium | reverse complement strand
AACACGACCGCGGCGGCGCCATCGTTAATGCCGGAGGCGTTACCTGCGGTGACTGTTCCATTCTCCTTGGCGAACACCGGCTTCAGCTTTGCCATGTCTTCGATGGTCACGCCGTCGCGAAAATGTTCGTCGGTGCCGAACACCGTTGCGCCCTTCTTGCCCTTTACTTCGACCGGCACGATCTGGCTCTTGAAGCGACCTTCTTTCGTTGCGCTCGCTGCGCGGCGATGGCTTTCGACGGCAAGTTTGTCCTGCTCTTCGCGCGTGATGCCCCACTTGGTTGCTACGTTCTCGGCCGTCACACCCATATGGATCACGTCGAACGGGTCGTGCAGTGCGCCGACCATCATGTCGATCGTCTTGAAGTCGCCCATGCGCTGACCCCAGCGACCGGAAGGAAGGAGGTAAGGACCGCGCGACATGCTTTCGGCGCCGCCGCCGATGGCGATGTCGGTGTCACCCAGCATGATCGACTGCGCGGCGGAGATGATCGCCTGCAGTCCGCTGCCGCATAGGCGATTCAGCGTCAGGCAGGGCGCGCTTTGAGCGACGCCTCCGCTTAACGCGGCCACACGTGCAAGGTACATGTCCTTCGGCTCGGTATTGATCACGTGGCCGAAGACGACATGCCCCACTTCGTCGCCCTTCACCTGGGCGCGTTTCAGCGCCTCGGCAACAACGATCGCGCCAAGCTGCGTCGGCGGCACGTCCTTCAAACTGCCGCCGAAGGTTCCGACCGCTGTGCGCGTACCGCTGACGACCACAACCTCTCTCATCGCAACCTCGCCTGTCTAGAACCGCGCCGACAAACCCAATGTGGCGACGCCCTGCGTGAACGCGTCGCCGCTCAATGCCACCGCACAGCCGCCGGAGCAGAACAGGCCGCCGGAACTGTTCAGCAAGGTGACGAACGCGCGTAGTTCGGCTCGCACCGCGAGCGCGCTGCCGACCGGCCACAAGTAACCAAACCCAACGTTCAGTGATGCTTTCGTTTCGCTTCGCAGCCCGTTCAGGCTCGGCGAGAAGACCGTCGCGCCCAACCCGCCGACGGCATACGGACCGCGGCCAATCGGGCCTTCGAAGAAATACGTGCCGCCCACATGCAGATAGCGCACTTCGATATCGAACGGCGCGACGCCGCCACGCGGGTCAAGCGTCGTGTTTTGCTGGCCGTAGAACACTTGCAACTGGCGTGACGAATCAAGACCAATGTCGGCCGCAATGCCGAATGCAGCGCCGGGCTCGACCCGCGCGCGCTGGTCTGCGGTTGCGTTTTCAATGCCCTCGCTGACTGCATATCCGACGTAAAGCGTAGCGCTGGTTTGAGCGTTGACGGGAACGGCGACGAGCACGCCCAAGCCGATCAGTGCCGCGACATATTTCGTCATGCGACGACGCCATGCAGATCGTGCTGCTCGGCCGATGTGATGCTCACGTCGACAAACTGCCCCGCTTCAAGCTTGCGGCGATGCTTCCTGACGTAAACAACGCCGTCGATCTCGGGTGCGTCTGCCGTTGTGCGTCCAGTCGCAACGGATGGATCAACTTCATCGATCAATACGCGCTGCACGGTGCCGACCTTGCGTTGCAGGCGTTGTGCCGAGATCTGTTGCTGTAACTGCATCAGGCGAGCGCGCCGTTCTTCGCGTACATCGTCAGGTAATTGGCCAGGCAATGCGTTCGCCGCGGCACCATCGACCGGCGAATAGGCAAAGCAGCCGACTCTATCGAGCTGCGCTTCGCGCAAAAAATCCAGCAGGCATTCAAACTCGGCTTCAGTTTCGCCCGGAAAGCCGGCAATAAACGTCGAACGGATCGTGATGTCGGGGCAGATCTCGCGCCACGCGCGGATTCGCTCGATGTTCTTCTCGCCCGATGCCGGCCGCTTCATCGCCTTCAGCACCCGCGGATGCGCGTGCTGAAACGGCACATCCAGATACGGCAGAACACAGCCCTCCGCCA
>CAZKNV010000461.1:0-1963 GCA_964554145.1 uncultured Burkholderiaceae bacterium | reverse complement strand
GCTCCCTTGCTGGGCTCGATAAACGCAATCTTGGCCGACTCGCGCTCGACGTTGGTCACTCCGGTGTCGAGCGGATCCACGTTGGCCGGAAATGACAGCACCACCGCGCGCGTGCCCGCGACCGTGCGCTCTTCCCATTCGCCTTCGTCGAGGGCTTGCGCGCCATTGCGATCGCAGAACAATGTGCCAGGTTTCGCTGCATACAGTTGCACCGAGCCCTTCTTGACAGCGCCAGGCTTGAACAGCATCGCGTAAGGCTTCGCGCCTTTGCGGTCTTCATACGAGAGGCAGTACGGGATCTGTTTCGAGAAATTGGAGACAAACTGAGCGGTATTGCTCGCGCCGGTAAACGATTCGCGCGCCGGCAGCATCAATACATCGTCGATAAAGCGCGCCACCACCAGGTAGGCGACGGAACCGGCGGGGAAAACCGCGCTGCCGACTTTGGCTGCTTCCTGCTTCAGATAATTGTCGGGCGTGCGCAGGAACTGCTGCATGTGCAGGCTGGAAACGTCGAACGCTTGTAACGTCACCGCGACTCGCAGCGGATTCTGGCCGGAAAAGATCAAATACACGGTGCCATCAGGCGCGGGGATTGCAAAGTTGGGCCGGCCCACCGGGCGGCGCTCGCCATTCAAGACGAAGTTGCCGGCGTCGATATTGCTGTGGACTGCACCGGTTTTCGCATCATTGGTCGTCTCGGTCAACGCGTAGCGATCGTCCTGACCCGGCTTGTCGCTGGCGCGCAGATTCGCCACGCGCGGTCCATAGATCAAATAGATACCGTCGCCGCGCAACGCGTTGAGTCCGGGATTGGGCAGCGGCTTGACGCCTTGCACCGGCCGCGGCTGCTTCAGCGGTCCATAAGTCTGAAGCTCGGTCGACTGCTCGGTGGCGCCGGCATTTGAAAAAAGCGCGGCAGACAGGCCAAATGCCGCAACCACAACCGCGCGTTTGATGTTCGAGTGCATTGCGTTGATCTCCTGATATCGATTGATATCGACTGAAACGATCGGATCGTAACGAACGCCTGGAGCCGCGATGATCCGAAAAACGTCGTGAATTCTCCCGCGAAGGTGGGACTAAAGTCAGATCACTTTCCCAGGGTTCATGATGTTAAGCGGGTCCAGCGTGCGCTTGATCGCGCGCATCAGATTCATTTCGACCGCCGATTTATAGCGCGCATTTTCTTCGCGCTTCAGTTGCCCGATGCCGTGCTCGGCGGAGATCGAACCGCCGAAGCGCGCCACTTGATCGTGCACGCATTCGTAAATCGCCGGTTGCCACGCAAGAAAGCGTTCTTCCGGCATGTCGGCCGTTGGACTGACGTTGTAGTGTAGGTTGCCGTCGCCCAGATGACCGAAGGTCACCATTCGAATGCCGGGAAAGCGCTGCGCCAGCAGCGCATCGGTTTCGTCGATAAAGCGTGCGATCGACGAGATCGGCACCGAAATATCGTGCTTGATGTTCTTGCCTTCGCGCGCCTGGGCTTCCGAAATCAGCTCGCGCAATGTCCATAACGAACGGCTTTGCGATGCCGACTGCGCAATGGCCGCATCGGTGATCAGCTGCTGCTGCCAGGCGCGCTCGGCGAGCGTTTGCAACAATGCCGTGGCATGCGCCTCGTCTTCATGATCGCTCAGTTGCAGCAGCACATACTGTGGATGCGACTCGCCAAATGGCGAGCGCTGATCCGCAAAGTGGCGCGTGACAAGTTGCAGGCAGGCGTTGGAAAACAGTTCGAATGTGGTCAGCGTCGGGCCGGCCGACGATTGGGCCAGGCTCAGCAAGGCGAGTGCTGCAGACACCGAATCGAGCGCAAACAACGCCGTGACCTGCGCGCGGGGCAACGGAAATGTCTGCAGACACGCGGCGGTGATCACGCCGAGCGTGCCTTCGGCGCCGACAAAGAGGTTGCGCAGGCCATAGCCGGTGTTGTCCTTGCGCAGCCCGCGCAAGCCAT
>CAZKNV010000460.1:0-1964 GCA_964554145.1 uncultured Burkholderiaceae bacterium | reverse complement strand
ATGAGCGTCGCACGCATTAGCGAAATCAGCAGCATCAGCAAGAAAAGTTTCGAAGACGCCATCATTCAGGGGGTCGACCGCGCGAACAAGACGTTAAAGAACGTCAAGGGCGCGTGGGTCAAGGACCAGGAAGTCGTGATCGATAAAGGCAAGGTGACCGGATTCAAGGTGATCCTGAAGGTGACGTTTGTCTTGAACAATTAGCGGGCAGAATCGTTTAGAACTGCCCGGTGCGGACAGCGAACGGCCGCATTCTTGTGGGCACCGCGTCGTGGACCGACCCGACGCTCATAAAATCGCGCCGGTTTTATCCGAAGGGATGTAGCTCTGCCGACAAGCGGCTGCGTTACTACGCCACTCGCTTTCCGTTGGTCGAAGTCAACAGCAGCTATTACGCATTGCCTTCGGTTGCGAATTCCACAATCTGGGCTGAGCGCACGCCGCCGGATTTCACGTTCAATGTAAAAGCTTTTCGCCTGTTCACCGCGCATCAGACGAGCATTGACGCATTGCCCGCGCCGGTACGCGACCAGCTTCCGCCGGCCGCTTCGGCCAAAGCCAGTGTTCGGTATAACGACGTGCCCGGTGAGCTGATCGACTGGCTGTGGCAATCGTTCATTGAAGCGCTCGAGCCGTTGCGTCTGGCCGGCAAGCTGGGACTGGTGCATCTGCAGTTTCCGCCATGGCTGACTTATTCGGCCGCCTCGCGCGAACACATCGTCGAGTGCCGGCGGCAGCTGGCGCAGTTCACGCTGTCGGTCGAGTTTCGGCATCAGACGTGGTTCAGCGACGCGCACCGCGAATCCACGCTGAGGTTTGAGCGCGAGCACGATCTGGTCCATACGGTGGTCGATGAGCCGCAGGGATTTTCCAACAGCGTCGCCGCTCACTGGAACGTTACTCATCCGGCGCTTGCCCTGGTCCGCCTGCATGGCCGGAACAAGGCAACATGGAATTCGAAAAGCAATCTGGCGTCGGATCGCTTTAATTACGACTATTCAGATACAGAGTTGGCGGCGCTGGCCGAGTCGATCAAGCAACTGGCTGACCGTGTCGCGACGGTGCAGGTGATCTTCAATAACAACTATGAAGATCAGGGGCAGCGCAACGCATCGACACTGATGCGGTTGCTACGCGCCGTTTGACAGCAACTGATCAGGTGATGCTCTGCACAGGTTGTCTGCCGGAGCTCGTCACGCGCCAACTGCTATACACTTTTTGTGGCAAGGCGGTAAGCGCCTTGTAAGTCCGTGGCTCAAGAATTCACCCGGTATCCACAGGAGTGGAGTTCTATGGCATCTACGATCGAAACCGTTCTGACCGAGACACGCGTCTTTCCACCGGCGCGGGAATTCGTCATGCACGCGAACATCTCCGGGATGGAGGCTTATCGCAAGCTGGTCGCCGAGGCCGAACGCGATTTCGAAGGCTTCTGGGCTCGGCTGGCGAAGGAGCACGTGCTGTGGTCCAAGCCGTTTACCCACGTGCTCGATGAATCCAACGCGCCGTTTTTCAAGTGGTTCCATGATGGAGAGCTCAATGCCTCTCACAACTGCCTCGACCGGCACCTGAAGACGCAGCCCGACAAGGTTGCGATCATCTTCGAAGCCGACGACGGTAAGGTAACGAAGATCACGTACCAGGCATTGCACAAGGAGGTCTGCAAGCTGGCGAACGCGCTCAAGGCGCACGGCGTGAAAGAGGGCGATCGGGTGCTGATCTACATGCCGATGTCGATCCAGGTCGTGGTCGCGATGCAGGCGTGCGCGCGCATCGGCGCCACCCACTCGGTCGTGTTCGGCGGTTTTTCCGCCAAGTCGCTGCAGGAGCGCATCGTCGATGCAGGAGCCACCGAGGTCATCACGGCCGACGGACAGTTTCGCGGCGGCAAGGAAATCCCGCTCAAGCCGGTGGTCGATGAAGCCTTCGCGATGGGCGGCTGCGAGAAGGTGCGCAACGTCATC
>CAZKNV010000459.1:0-1976 GCA_964554145.1 uncultured Burkholderiaceae bacterium | reverse complement strand
AAGTTTGTTCGGGAGAATCTGGAACAGCGGATCGAGAACGGCCAGCGGATATCGGGTCGCTGGATCAGGGACACCGTGGAGCGGTCCGCCAATCGAACTATCGACACCGTGCCGAAGACTCCACCCGAGCAACGCATCGCGCGAGTGAAAGAGCTGCCTGATCGCGATCAGGGGCTGGCACGTGTGTAGACCCCATTCGGATTTTTATATGAACGGAGCAAGGGTCTTGCGAGCCATCGACTGGGTCAGGTTGTTGCTCATTTCTGTTGTCGTGATGTGCTCCTTGCCGAAAGCGGCGGCCGCAGCTGCCACTGTTGATCCGTCATTGGTGGAGGAAGCGAAGAGTCTGTTGCGTCGCTACGCAGAGCTCTCGGCGACTCAAAGTTCGTTGCTGCTCGACCTGTACAGCGACAAGGCGACGATCCGGTCGCGCGGAGCGGCAACTGCAGCCACGAGCACGCTCATCGACGGTCGTTCGTTCAAGGCATTGATGCGTGAGTCGATGCTGAAGGGAAGCGCTGAGGCGGACGCGTCGAATTTTCACCAGGGCACGGTCGAGCAACGGGGCGAGCGATTGCTCGTGCGGGCTCGGCGTTACTCCGCGAACCGTTGCTACTGGGACGACGCATATGCAGTGGTGTTGGTGCGCGAGCAGAGCGGCTGGGTGATTCTCGAGGAAACGATTGCGACGCAGATGGAGTCACGTTGCTCGGCCAATCAGTTGGCAACAGGTGTCAACGGTTCGCGTGTCGGAGTTGCACCGCTTCCTGGCGCCGCTGCGCACGCATTCGCACCGCTGCCGATGCTGATGCCAGGTGGTTCTCCGACGTTGCCCGGAATCGCAAGTGTGAGCGCAGCCGTATCCGCATCGGCAACCGTGCAGGCGAGTGCGCCTTCTTTGTCGCGGCCGCCCGCACAGATTCGACCGTACAGAGACCCGAACTCGGGCCGAGGACGGATTGAGGCAGTTGCGCCAGCGACGACATCGCCGATCGGCGCGTTGGAGGTCAGAGAACCGTAGTCATTGGAGCGAAGAAGGAGCGAACCATGAAAATCGTGAGTACAGCAGGACATATCGTGACAGTTGCATTGATTTCCATCGCAGCAATGTCAGACACGAGCGCTCAGATACCGCAAGCACAATCGAATTGGCCATGCGAAGCGCTGCTGTGCCTCGCGAATCCGAACGGGCCGACGGCACTGGCTGAATGCCGTCCGCCGATCGATCAACTGCGTCAGCATCTGCGACGTGGGCGTCCATTTCCCCGCTGCACGATGAGCGATGGCAAGGACACGCAAGCCGCCGGCGCCTACGCGCAACTTCAATACACGCACTACGATCGCTGTCCAGCAGGCACGAGTGAGCTTCCCGCAGGCCACACAGCGACCGCGGCCCCTCCGGCGGCATCACCGATTTATTTGGGCATCGGCAGTGGCGATGGACTGCAGCCGTCCTACTCGGCCGACGCCGGATTGCAGCAGCTGCCGCCGAAGATCTGTGTGGGGAACTCTCTCGGCCTGCGGCAGATGTACGACGACCGCACCGAGTCGTGGGTGACAGTGGAACAGTTCGCGCCTGTAGTTGTTCTCGACCCTCACTACTCCGGCCAGGTGATCGACGTTTACATCGACAATCAGGCATATACGCGTGTCCGCTGGTGAGGCTGTTCCCGCAAGAGCCAACGAAGCGACCGGAAGGGAAATGCTGGCCGGGCCTCGCCTGGTCGTTTTGGTATTAGTTGTGGTCGCTGCAGTGGTCACGATCGTGCGGCTTTGGCAGGCAGCGTTGGTTCCCACCTCCGCGAACCCGCCGCTGCGAATGATTCCGCTCGTCGTGGGTGATGCGTCGGTGATCGTGGAAGTTGCCCGCTCGCCGCAGGAATTGTCGACTGGCGCAATGTTCCGTTCCGGGTTCGCGCCTGACCACGGCATGCTGCTGGTCTGGCCCAAGGTTGACAAGGCCTGCCTGTGGATGC
>CAZKNV010000458.1:0-1983 GCA_964554145.1 uncultured Burkholderiaceae bacterium | reverse complement strand
TGAACAGAACCGCTTTTCCTTCCATCACCGGCTTGGCTGCCAGCGGCCCGATCGCGCCGAGCCCCAACACCGCAGTGCCGTTGGTTACAACGCCGACCAGATTGCCGCGCGCGGTGTAGCGGAACGCGGTCGATGGATCGGCATGGATCGCCTCACTGGCGGCTGCAACACCGGGCGAGTAGGCAAGCGCCAGATCGCGCTGGTTGACCAACTGCTTGGTCGGCGTAACGGAGATTTTTCCGGGTGTTGGCTTCTCGTGATACTCGAGAGCGGCGCGCCTCAGATCGCGTTGCTGATCATTCTGGTCGGCGGTCGACATGTGGAACGGGACGTGGATAACACGCGGAAGGTGAAGGCGCGATTATCCGCGCGCGCGGCGAGGTCGGAAATGAACATGCTTTGACTCGCCGCAACGGCCGCTGCGGCTTGCCGCGCTGGCTGCTCAAAAAAGAAACGCTAGACCGACTGCTCGGCTTGTGCAGGAAGGTCCTGCGCGTCGCTGGTCGAACTCGGCAGCGGCAGTAAGAATTTCGGCCCGAGAGGCGCGCTGGCTTCGGCATTGACCGGAATCGCCACCGGTTTGGATTCCGGTGTGGGCACCCGGGCGGGCGCGGCGGCAGCGCGAATCGCCGATGTGATGGCTGCATTCACCTTGCCGGTGGCAGCCAGCTGAAGCCGTGTGCGCTCGCCAAGAACGCGCACGCCGTAGCCGCCATCGTCCGGCATGTTGCCGGCGCCGACATAGAGCTGCAGTCCGCGTTCGACCGAGCCGCCGCGCGAAATCGACTCGTGCAGTATCGACGAACCCACCTTCATGTTTGTGATCGGATCGAGTGCAGCGGTTTCGCCGCCGTGCGGCTCGAAGCGCTGCGCATGAACGCGCGTCATGACCTGCATCAGCCCCTGCGCGCCCATCGAGCTTTGGGCAAACGGATTCAGACTGGATTCGATTGCCACTACCGAAAGAATCAGCAACGGATCGAGATTTTTTTCCTTGCCGATCTGAAACGCGACCGACACCAACTGGCGCACCGCTTCATCGGCGACCCGGTAGCGGCGTGCCAGGTACTGGACGATGCGCTTTTGCCGCGGATCATCGGCGCTTGCCTGCGCGCGTTGATCAGCGCCGTGGGTGTCGGGCCGGTCGGCTTCCGTTTGCGCGATTGCAACCGGCTTGGGTATCGGCAGTCGAGCCGCCAACGCCGTGCGCGCATCTTCGCTGCTCGCCAACACACCTCCGGCAAGCAACGCGGCGCAGCCCGCGAGCATCACGACCAGTTTGGCGGTCGATAGCGCACCGGAGCGGATGTCTCTTAAAAAAGTCATCAAAGCAGACGCGGCCGATGAAGCCGCGCCGCTCGCGCCCTCGATGCTGATCTTGCGCAGCGCATAATTCGCAACGTTTACCACTCGTACCTCCTTATGCCGAACGGCCACCGACTGCTGACGGGGTCGCCATTCACAGGTTGGAACGTTGACCGGATCGCTTAATTGCACCGGCCACTTATTTCCCTCGCTGCCAGATACCGGCTGGGCGCGGGACATGCATCTCGTACGGGAACTGTCCCCGTACAGCAACGTCGGGGCCCGCGAGCCGCGAGGTTACATTTGACCGCCTTCCCCGGCTCCTGTTGCAGCGCACATAACCTGGACCAAACGGCTGACGCGGATTCTAGGTGCCAGCGCCCCTCGGTCAACCCGGGTTTCATTCTAAATACGCCCCGAATATTCACGCGGAACGCGCTGGACCCCGCTTATCCGTTGCAGCCGCAGGGAAAATTTGTTATAAATCAGCTGTTTACAATTTCACGATGAGAGCGATGTCAGTGCTCGCTGACATTGGAGCCGTTCGTCGCGAGGCGGCGCCATCTGTATGAAATACGCTGATCTGCGCGATTTTCTCGCCCAACTTGAGCGGTCCGGCGAGCTCAAGCGCGTGTCAACCGAGGTTTCGCCGCGCCTGGAAATGACGGAGATCTGCGA
>CAZKNV010000457.1:0-1989 GCA_964554145.1 uncultured Burkholderiaceae bacterium | reverse complement strand
ACTGCCGTAGACGAAGTTATCGAACGCAGTGACGCTGTCGGCCTTGGTCCAAACGCCGACGGCGCCGGAACCGGCGATGCGTTCGTCATCGAGCTCGATGTAGTTTGTTCCGTTGAGTGCAACGCGGATACGGCGACCGCTGAACTCCACCCTCAACGTATGCCAGACATTCTTTGCAACCGGCGCATTGACATACTTGATCGTGCGGCGTCGACCGCTTTCGGTGTAATAAAGCGACACGTTGTCCTCAAGCGCGTTGGCGCGAGCGACGTAATAGTTGTCGCCGTCCTTCCATCGCCACACCAGGCCGCCCGCCTGATCGGATTTTCCGCCCAGCGCCTTGAACTTGACCTCGACGAATCCGTCTGTGATTGCAGTGGCCTTCAGCACGCACCACGGAAAATCTGCCACGCCGCTCTGCCTGAGAACGTTGGGCTTCGACGGCGCTGATTCATCGGGTTCGATGGCCCATCGCGCCGATCCTCTGCCGGTGGCTCCCGCCTGCCACTCGGCAGGCAACCCGCCCGCCTTAACACCGTCGAAGTTCACTGTTTCCGCGTGTACAGACAGTGTCATCAAGGTACCTACCAATCCAAACAAACGTCGCATCGCATCTCCAATTTCCTCTTCAACTTCCACCCCAAACGTAGATCAGGCGCTAACTGAGCTCGCTCTAGTTCTGTAGACATCGCAACGATAAAGTAATAATATCTACAAAACGCAATGACTGCTACTAAATTTTGTGTTTGCGCACCGGGAGCGCCACCGTGCGCATGCGCGCGTGGCGAGCTCTAAGGGAGCCTGTCGCCGCGGTTTTGCGGGACGGCGGGATCAGTAGGGCCGCAGCGAAAAGTGCGCAGCCTCGGTTCGAACGCGCAATACAACCGCATTCTCGTAGCCCGGGGGCTGCGTGCCTTCGGTGACGGTTATGTAAGTTTGTTGTTGCCGCTCTACCTGCTGGAGCTGGGCTTCGGCGCTTTCGACGTCGGTGTGATCGCCACTGCGACGTTGATGGGA
Source organism: uncultured Burkholderiaceae bacterium (assembly GCA_964554145.1). Classification (GTDB taxonomy): domain Bacteria; phylum Pseudomonadota; class Gammaproteobacteria; order Burkholderiales; family Burkholderiaceae_F; genus JACCZX01. The sequence goes on along the minus strand of CAZKNV010000457.1, from coordinate 972 downwards.
TCAGGCCTGCTTACGCTGCTGGTGGGACTGCGCGCCAATCGTTATCACTATCGCAGTGTGTTGCTGGCCGCCGCAATGCTGATGGCGGCCACCGGCGTCGGGTTCGCGCTCTTCACGCAGTTCTGGCCGTTGCTGCTGATCGCCGTCGTCGGCACGCTAAATCCGTCGAGCGGCGATGTGAGCGTGTTCTTGCCGCTGGAGCATGCGGTGCTATCGCGCTTCGTCACCGACCGCAATCGGACCGCGGTGTTCGCTCGCTATAGCCTGGTTGGCTCCTTGCTGGCCGCAGTGGGAGCACTGGCGGCGGCGTTGCCTGCGATGATCGCGGCGCCATTCGGCATCTCGCTTAAAACCGCGCTGCAGTTGATGTTCATCTTGTATGGCGCACTGGGTTTGCTTGCGGCCTTGGCCTATCGCGGATTACCTGCCGCGCTCGAGGCCGCGGCGCGCCAGCCGAGCGCACCACTTGGGAAGTCGAAGCGCGCGGTGTACTTGCTCGCGGGCTTGTTCAGTCTCGATGCGTTCGGCGGCGGATTCGTGGTGCAGTCTCTGATCGCGCTCTGGTTGTATCAGCGCTTCGGTCTGTCTCCCGCGATGACAGGAACAGTGTTCTTCTGGACGGGGGTGCTGACGGCGCTCTCTTATCTGGTTGCGGTGCGCATCGCGCAGCGCATCGGCTTGATCAATACGATGGTGTTTACGCATCTGCCATCCAGCCTGTGTCTGATCGCGATTCCGTTCATGCCCGAGTTGAGCAGCGTCATTGCGTTGCTGTTTGTGCGCAGCGCACTGTCGCAAATGGACGTGCCAACGCGAAGCTCTTACGTGATGGCAATTGTTTCGCCAGCGGAGCGGCCGGCGGCCGCCAGCATCACCTCGGTGCCGAGAAGCCTCGCAGCGGCTGCGAGCCCAGTAATAGCCGGATATCTTCTCAGCGTATCGACGTTCGGCTGGCTGTTCATTGCGGCGGGC
>CAZKNV010000456.1:0-1995 GCA_964554145.1 uncultured Burkholderiaceae bacterium | reverse complement strand
CGTAGTCGCGGTGATGAAGCCGCTAACATCGCCTGATGTCACGTCAGCGCATTCTGGTCGTTGAAGACGAACCCGCGATCGCGGACACGATCGTTTACGCACTTTCGACTGACGGCTTCGAACCGCAGTGGTGCGCGACCGGAGGGGCGGCGCTCGATGCCGCACGCGCCAGCAACTTTGCGCTGGCCGTGCTCGATGTCGGCCTGCCGGATATCAACGGCTTCGAACTGTTCAAGCAGCTGCAACAAGGCAGCGCCGGGCTGCCGGCGATTTTTCTGACGGCGCGCTCGACCGAGATCGATCGTGTCGTCGGACTTGAACTGGGCGCCGACGACTACATTGCCAAGCCGTTTTCCCCGCGCGAGCTGGTGGCGCGTGTGCGCACGGTGCTACGGCGGGTGCAACGCTCTGCCAGTGCGGCCATCGCGACGCCGGACGGTGTGTTCGATGTCGATGACGAGCGCAAGGCAATCCGCTTTCACGGGCGCGCGCTCGACCTGTCTCGTACCGAGTATCGACTGCTAAAGGTCCTGGTCGAACGGCCCGGCCGCGTGTTTTCGCGCGATGAACTGATGGAGCGCGCATGGGACGACCCTGCATCCGCGTTCGATCGCACGGTCGATGCGCATGTCAAGGCGCTGCGTGCGAAGCTGCGCGAGGCGGCGCCGGATGAGGATCCGATCGTCACCCATCGCGGCCTTGGCTACTCGCTGCGCGAGCAGACGTAGCGGCCGGCTCTGAGCAACGCGCGTTTCTGGCGATCAGCGATGAGCATGCGCACGCGAATTTTTTTCGGCGTCGTCGCCGTCTATATCGGTGCGGTGGTGTTTCTGCTGTATCGCCTGAGCCTCGACATCGATCCACGCTACCGCGAATCGGCCGAGGAATCGCTGATCGATACCGCCAACGTGCTCGCGACTCTGCTGGAGCGGCAGACGTACAGCGGGGTGATTCAAACCGATGAGCTGGAGCGCACGTTGCAGCATGTGGCCAGGCGGCCGCTGAACGCGCGCATTTTCTCGATCGAGAAAAATGCGGTGGTGCTGCACGTCTACGTCACCGACGTCAACGGCATCGTGCTGTATGACTCGCACGGCCGCGATATCGGCAAGGACTATCGAGGCTGGATTGATGTGCGGCGCACACTGGCCGGTGAATACGGCGCGCGCACGACCCAGGCCGACCCGAACGATCCAGCATCGGACGTGATGTACGTCGGCGCCGCGATACGCGAGCGAGCGACGCCGGGCGACGTGGATCAGATCGTCGGCATGCTGAGCGTCGGCAAGCCGGTGGCTGCGTTTTCGCCGTTCGTTGCGAATGCTCGACGCAATCTGCTCACCGCCGGGCTGCTGTCGGTGGGTGCGTTCGCGCTGTTGTTGCTGGCGGTCACCGTCTGGCTGGTGCGCCCGTTCGGGCTGGTGACCAACCTGTGGCGCGCACTGCGCTCGCGCCGCGGCGGCTCCGAGCGTGTTCTCAATCCGTTTCGCGTGGCGTATGCAGATATGCGCGATGCGCTCACGGGCAAGAGCTACGTCGAGGAATACGTCGCGACACTGACACACGAAATAAAAAGTCCGCTGGCTGCGATTCGCGGTGCGGCCGAACTGCTGCGCGAACCGCTGCCCGAGGATGCGCGCGTGCGCTTCACCCGCAACATCGAGGAACAGGTCGCGCGCGCACAGGACATGGTCGATCGGATGCTCGAACTATCGAGCCTCGAGCGGCGCGCGGTCACCGCCCAGCATGAAGTGGTGAGCGTGGCGTCGCTGGCCGATGCGGTGCGTGAAGAACTGGCGCCAGTGGCCGCACAACGCGGAGTCGAGCTTTTCATCGACGTCGACCCGGCATTCGAAGTCAGCGGCGATCGATTCCTGCTGCAGCGAGCGTTGTCGAATCTGGTGCTCAATGCAATCGACTATGCACCGGCCGAGACTGCGGTGACGATCGATGCGCAGGCGGCACGAGGAAGAGTCGAAATCACCGTGCGCGATC
>CAZKNV010000455.1:0-1997 GCA_964554145.1 uncultured Burkholderiaceae bacterium | reverse complement strand
CCCGGAAATCGGCGCGAACCACGGCGCCGACCAATCGACCTCGGCTACTCCCGCAATTTCCACCGTAACTTTTCACCTGCGCGCAGCGGAACGACGGTTCGATCTGCGAATGGAAACTCGGCCGGCAACGTCCATTCGCCACGCTCGAGCACGATCTTGCTGCGATTGCGCGGCAGCCCGTAGAAGTCGGCGCCGTGGAACGACGCGAAGCCTTCCAGACGATCGAGCGCGCCCGCCTGCTCGAACGCTTCTGCATACAGCTCGAGCGCGGACGCTGCGGTGTAACACCCGGCGCATCCGCATGCCGCTTCCTTGTCGCCTCGAGCATGTGGCGCCGAGTCGGTGCCGAGAAAAAATCGCGGATTGCCGCTGGTGGCTGCCGCCAGCAACGCCTGCCGATGCGTTTCGCGTTTCAGCACCGGCAGGCAGTAAAGATGGGGGCGTATTCCCGGCTTGTCACCCGTTGTGAAAATCGCGTTGCGGTTGTACAGCAGGTGATGCGCAGTGATCGTCGCGCCGATCGCTCCACCCGCTTCGCGCACGTAGTCGACGGCATGCTGCGTGGTGACGTGCTCGAGCACGACCTTTAATGCCGGGAAATCGCGGCGCAGCGGTAGCAGCACTTTATCGACGAACACGCTCTCTCGATCGAACACGTCGACGCGAGCATCCGTCACTTCACCGTGTATCAGCAGCGGCATTCCCCCGCGTTGCATCGCCTCGAACACGCGCGCGCAGCGGCGCACATCGGTCACGCCGGAATCAGAATTCGTCGTTGCGCCGGCTGGATACAGTTTGACTGCGTGGACGATGCCGCTTTCACGCGCGCGCTGCATTTCAGCCGGTATGGTGTTCTCGGTCAGGTAAAGAGTCATCAGCGGTTCGAATTCGCCGCCGTCAGGAGCCGCAGCAATGATCCGATCGCGATAAGCAGCAGCCAGGGACGTGGTCGTGACCGGCGGCTTTAGATTCGGCATCACGATGGCGCGCGCGAACTGTCGCGCGGTGTGCGGCACCACGGACGCCATTGCCGCGCCGTCACGCAGATGCAGATGCCAATCGTCGGGCCGAATGATCGTCAACGTGGCGGTGCTCATGTCGCGATTATCTCAGGAGCTCAGGGGCATAATCGTCAGTACATGAACTTCGATGACCTCGCGAAGCTGATTCCGAACGCCGCTTGGCGTTTATCGGAAGACGACGTCGATCCGCAGGAAACTCGCGAATGGCTCGATGCGCTGGACGCCGTTCTCGAAGCTGCCGGTCCCGCCCGCGCGACCTTCGTATTGAAGCATTTGCTGCAGCACGCGCGCACGCGGCGCGTACCGCTGCCGCAAGTGTTGAACACGCCGTATCTGAACACGATTGCGCTTGCCGACCAGACGCCGTTTCCGGGGAACCTGGAGATCGAATCGCGATTGAGCGCGCTGGTGCGATGGAACGCGCTGGCAATGGTGGTGCGCGCCAACGCGGTGAGTTCCGAACTAGGCGGCCACATTGCAAGCTATTCGTCGGCGGCCGATCTGTTCGAAGTCGGCTTCAATCACTTTTTTCGAGCGAGTACAGAGTCGTCGCGCGGCGACCTCGTTTACTTTCAACCACACTCGGCGCCGGGTATTTATGCGCGCGCTTTTCTCGAAGGGCGCTTGAGCGCGGAGCAGTTGGATCACTACCGTCGCGAAACTGGCGGCAATGGTTTGAGTTCGTACCCTCACGCGTGGCTGATGCCGCACTTCTGGCAATTTCCAACGGGCTCGATGGGGCTCGGACCCCTGCTCGCGATCTACAACGCACGGTTCCTGCGCTATCTGAACGACCGGGCACTGCTTGACACACGCGAGCGCAAGGTATGGGCGTTTGTCGGCGATGGCGAGATGGACGAGCCCGAGTCGCTCGCCGGGCTCTCGATCGCCGCGCGCGAAGGGCTCGACAATCTGATCTTCGTCGTCAATTGCAACCTGCAGCGGCTCGACGGCCCGGTGCGCGGCAACGGTTCG
>CAZKNV010000454.1:0-1999 GCA_964554145.1 uncultured Burkholderiaceae bacterium | reverse complement strand
GCAGCGGATCGCCGACCGACTGCTGCAAGCTGAATCCTTCTTCCATCAGTCGCCGAGCGTCGGCGTCGCCGGCATTGAAGCAGCCCCAGCCGAGCTCGATCAGCGCGCAGGCGATCTCTTGCGTTTGTCCCCGAACGCGCCATAAGGCCACTGCCTCTTCGATGAGCGGCCGTGCGGCTTCGAGATCGCCTGCCCAAGCCGCGATTTCGCCAGCGGCGGCCAACGCGCGAGCGCGCGTTTCGTCGCTTGCCTCCACCGCGGCCAGCGCTTGTGCAAGCCTGGTACGCCCTTCGCTGAAATGCGAGCGCAGGTGCCAGAACCATCCGAGCGCGCCGGCGAGCCGCAGCGCGCGGTGCGCATCAACACGATGCAAATGATCGAGCGCGGCGCGCAGGTTGTCGTGCTCTCGCCCCAGCTCGTCGAGCCCTTGCTTGTCCTGGTGCCAGCGCTGGGAGTGCGCCCGTTCAGCCATCACCTCGAAATAGGCGGCATGTCGATCGAGAATGACCGCGCGCTCGGCTGATGTCGCCAGTTGCTCGCGGGCAAAATCGCCGATGGTCTCGAGCATGTCGAAACGCTCGCCTTCGCGGCGGACCATGTTTCTGTCCACCAGCGCAGCAAGGGTGTCAACCTGCGCGTCGCACACGGCCTCCGCCGCCTCGAGTGTGAAGCCGCCGGCAAACACGGCGAGGCGAGCGAACAGCGACCGTTCGCCGGCGTCCAGAAGCTCATGACTCCATACCAGGGTATTGCGAAGCGTTTGCTGCCGTTTTGGCACATCGCGCGCGCCGCCCGTCAAAAGTTTCAGGCGGTCGCCGAGCCGCTTCAGCATCGCGCCGGGTGACAGCAGCGAAACACGCGCCGCTGCAAGTTCGATCGCAAGCGGCAATCCGTCGAGATGTACACAGAGTTCGGCGATCTGCGCCGCGTTCTGTGCGGTGATCTGAAAGCTTGGTTGCGCCGATTGCGCGCGCTCGACGAACAAATTCACGGCGGCGTTATCGGAAACATCCTCGGGCCCGGCGACGCGACGGGCATCAAGGAGCGCAAGCGGTGGCACCGGGAATACGTGTTCCCCGGCGATGCGCAACAGCTCGCGACTGGTCACGATGAGCTTGACCCGCGGCGACTGGCTCAGTAGATCCGCAAGCGTTGCCGCGCCATCGACGATTTGTTCGAAATTGTCGAGCACGAGCAGCAGTTGCCTCGGCGCGAGATACGCGGAGAGGGACTGCCCGGCGGCCTGGCTCACGCCTAGCGTTTGCGCGATCGCTGGAAGCAGGAGCTCGGGCTCCCTGATCGCCTGCAGCATGACCAGAAACACTCCATCCTCGAAATCGTCCCTGAGCTCAGCGGCGGCCTGCAACGCAAGACGCGTCTTTCCGATCCCACCCGGACCTGTCAAGGTAATGAGGCGCACATCGGGACGGCGCGCCAACGTCCGGAGGGCTTGAAGCTCAGTGTCACGTCCGACAAGAGACGTGGCCGGCGTCGGCAGATTCGTCGGATGATCCAGCGGCGTTCGCAGTGGGGGAAACTCGTGCGGGAGGCGCGGATCGACAACTTGGTAGAGGCGCTGCGGCTGCGCGAAATCTTTCAGCGGATGCACACCGAGATCGAAGTAAGCGACGCCCGTTTCATCCAACAGGAGGTCGCGTGTCGTCTGTGACAGCACGATCTGGCCGCCGTGACTCGCAGCGCAGATTCTCGCTGCGCGATGCACGCCCATACCGACGTAGCCGGACCCGGCCACAGTGACTTCGCACGAATGAATTCCCATACGCACCCGAATGCCCTCGCCGTCCGCCCATGCGTGCCCGGCGAGCGCGCACTGTGCATCCAGCGCGGCCTGCACAGCATCGAGCGCCCGGCCGAATGCGACGAAAAAGGAATCGCCTGCGGTGTCGACCTCGTAGCCAGCATGCCGGACGAAGGCATCGCGCAACAGAAGACGATGCTGCGCTAGCGCGTTTTCATAGCGCTGCACGCCAATGGAACG
>CAZKNV010000453.1:0-2022 GCA_964554145.1 uncultured Burkholderiaceae bacterium | reverse complement strand
GCATCCGTGGATCACGTTCAAGGATGCTTGCAATCTGCGCTCTCCGCAGCAGCACATCGGCACGATTCACAGTTCGAACCTGTGCACCGAGATCACGCTGAACACGTCGGATTCCGAAATCGCAGTCTGCAATCTGGGCTCGGTCAACCTGCCGGCGCATATGAAGCCCAATGGCCAGGGCGGCTTCGAACTCGACCACGTCAAGCTGAAAGAGACGATCCGCACGGCCATGCGGATGCTCGATAACGTCATCGACATCAACTACTACGCGGTCAACAAGGCGCGCAATTCGAACGTGAAGCACCGCCCGGTCGGGCTCGGCATCATGGGCTTTCAGAATTGTCTGCACATGCTGCGCGTGCCTTACGCCTCGGCCGCCGCAGTCGAGTTTGCCGACCACAGCATGGAAGCGACCTGCTACTACGCCTACTGGGCGTCGACCGAGCTGGCGGCCGAGCGCGGCCGCTATTCGTCTTTCGCCGGTTCGCTATGGGATCGCGGCATCCTCCCGCAGGACACATTGGAGTTGCTGCGAGAGCAGCGCGGCGGTCACCTGGAGCTCGACACGAGTTCCACGATGGACTGGGACGCACTGCGCTCGCGCATCAAGCAATACGGCATGCGCAATTCGAACTGCGTCGCGGTCGCTCCGACGGCGACCATTTCCAACATCGTCGGCGTCGATGCCTGCATCGAGCCGACGTTTCAAAACCTGTTCGTCAAATCGAACCTGTCCGGCGAATTCACGGTCGTTAACGAACATCTGGTGCGCGATCTAAAGACGCATGGCGTGTGGGACGAAGTGATGGTGCACGAGCTGAAGTACTACGACGGCTCGGTCGCGAAGAGTGAGCGGGTGCCTGCGGAGTTGCGCCGGCTGTACGCCACCGCGTTCGAGATCGAGCCTGTCTGGTTGATCGAATGCGCCGCGCGCCGGCAGAAGTGGATCGACCAGGCGCAGTCGCTGAATATCTACATGGCAGGCGTATCCGGCCGCAAGCTCGACGAGACATACCGGCTGGCATGGCAGCGCGGCCTGAAAACGACGTATTACCTCCGCACCATTGGCGCGACGCACGCGGAGAAGTCGACGACGCATACCGGACAAATGAATGCGGTGCCAACCGATGCGGCGGGTTCGCGGGCCGATGGCCAGGCGTGCATGTTGAAGCCCGGCGATGCCAGCTTCGCCGATTGTGAAGCTTGTCAGTAAGGCAGCGGACGAAGGCGAAAAACGTGAGGAGAAGTTAAGCATGTTGGCCTGGGAAGAAAACATCGCACCAGCTCCCGGTGGTCCGTCGTCGTCGCCGCCGGTCACGCTGCGAGCACCCCTTGGTTCGCCGGTGACTGAAGCCGCCATCGCGCCGGAATTGCGCAGGGTCAACGTGGCCGACAAGCGGATCATCAACGGCCGCACCGACGTCAATCAGCTGGTCCCGTTCAAATACAAATGGGCCTGGGAAAAATACCTGTCGACCTGTGCCAATCACTGGATGCCGCAGGAAGTCAACATGTCGCGCGACATCGCATTGTGGAAAGACCCGAACGGGCTGACCGACGACGAGCGCCGGCTGGTCAAGCGCAATCTCGGCTTCTTCGTCACCGCCGATTCGCTGGCGGCCAACAACATCGTGCTCGGCACCTACCGGCATATCACCGCGCCCGAGTGCCGCCAGTTCCTTTTGCGCCAGGCGTTCGAGGAAGCGATCCACACGCATGCGTATCAGTACATCGTCGAATCGCTCGGGCTGGACGAAGGCGAAGTATTCAACGCGTACCACGAGGTCGGCTCGATCCGCGCCAAGGACGAATTCCTGATTCCGTTTATCGACACGCTGACAGACCCGCACTTCACCACGGGGACCACCGAAAACGATCAGGCGCTGCTGAAAAGCCTGATCGTGTTTGCCTGCCTGATGGAAGGGCTGTTCTTCTACGTCGGCTTTACGCAGATCCTGGCGCTCGGCCGGCAGAACAAGATGACCGGCTCGGCCGAGCAGTACCAGTACATCCTGCGCGACG
>CAZKNV010000452.1:0-2030 GCA_964554145.1 uncultured Burkholderiaceae bacterium | reverse complement strand
CGGCGGAACACCGAGCCTGATGAGCGCGCACGCGGTGGACCGTTTGCTATCGGATATTCGCGCGCTGCTGCCGCTCGAGCCCGATTGCGAGGTCACGCTCGAAGCGAACCCCGGCACGTTCGAAGCCGAGCGCTTCGCTTCGTATCGAGCTTCGGGCGTGAATCGATTGTCGATCGGGATTCAGTCGTTCGATGAAGAAAAGCTGCAAGCGCTTGGCCGCATTCACGATCGGGCGCAGGCGCTGGCCGCGATCAAGATCGCGCAGCGCAGCTTCGATAACTTCAACCTCGACTTGATGTACGCACTTCCCGGTCAATCGCTGGCCGAGCTGCAGGCCGACGTAGAACAGGCGTTGGCGGTTGAACCGCCGCATTTGTCGCTGTATCAGTTGACGCTCGAACCGAACACCGTGTTTGCCAAGTACCCGCCGCAGTTGCCGGATGAAGATACAGCGGCTGCAATGCACGACTGGATCAATCAGCGGACGATGGATGCTGGCTATCGCCGATACGAAGTGTCTGCCTACTCGCAAGCGGGACGAGAAAGCCGACACAATCTGAACTACTGGACATTCGGCGACTATCTCGGCGTCGGCGCGGGTGCGCACAGCAAGATCTCATTTCCGCATCGCGTCGTTCGTCAGGTGAGATTTCGCCAGCCGGTAACCTATCTCGAACGTGCGGCGTGCAATGAGTTTCTGGCAGAAAGCCACGATGTGTCACGCAACGATTTGCCGTTCGAGTTCATGTTGAACGCACTGCGGCTGACTCATGGCGTGGCTAGCAACTCGTTTTTTGAGCGCACCGGTCTGCCGCTCAGTTCGATCGAGGCGGAACTGAACGAAGCGGAACGACGTGGGTTGCTGGTTCGCGATCACCGGTCGCTTGCGCCTACCGAGCTCGGTCTACGGTTCTTATCCGACCTACAAGCCATTTTCCTGCGGGCAAGTCCGCACTAAAGCAGTGCTGCCGGTATCGTTTCCGGGCATACTGCCCCAAAATGGGGCGCCGGGCGTATCAAAGGGCGGTGCCCGTCGTTTGGATTCCATCACGCTAACCGATTGATGCACAAGGGGAGTGCAGATCACCGGTGTCGTTTCGCGCTTTTTGGCACACTTGATGCATTGCGCTGCGGCACGGATGAAGGGAAGCGTGGCCACGTCACGCGTGGACAAACTGTCAATTGCTAGGAGAGCTTCGAATGGCGACGGCCAAGGACGTAATGAAAACAATCAAGGACAACGAAGTGTTGTTCGTCGACCTTCGTTTCACCGACACCAAGGGCAAGGAGCAGCACGTCTCGGTGCCCGTTAAGGCGTTCGATGACGATAAATTCGAGCTGGGCCATGCGTTCGACGGCTCGTCGATCGCCGGCTGGAAGGGTATCGAAGCATCCGACATGTTGCTGATGCCCGATCCCGACACGGCGCGGATGGACCCGTTCCGCGAAGAAAACACGCTGATTTTGACGTGCGATGTGATCGAGCCGTCGACTGGCAAGGGCTATGACCGCGACCCGCGCTCGCTCGCCAAGCGCGCCGAGGCATATCTGAAGTCGACCGGTGTTGGCGACACCGCGTACTTCGGCCCCGAGCCGGAATTTTTTATCTTCGATGCGGTGACGTGGAGCATCGATATGTCCGGTGCATCGGTACGCATCAAGTCGGAGGAGGCGCCGTGGTCCACCGGTATCGACTACGAAGCCGGCAATCTTGCGCACCGGCCACCGGTCAAGGGCGGCTACTTTCCGGTACCACCCACCGACTCATTGCAGGACATCCGCTCCGAGATGTGTTTGCTGCTCGAACAGCAAGGGGTCGAAGTCGAGGTGCATCACCACGAAGTCGCGGCGCCGGGGCAGTGCGAAATCGGTACCAAGTTTTCGACTCTGACCAAGCGCGCTGACTGGCTGCAGATCCTGAAGTACACCGTGTGGAACGTCGCTGCGAGCTACGGCAAGACGGCGACGTTCATGCCGAAGCCGGTGGTCGGCGACAACGGCTCCGGCATGCACGTGCATCAGTCGGTGTG
>CAZKNV010000451.1:0-2046 GCA_964554145.1 uncultured Burkholderiaceae bacterium | reverse complement strand
GACGCCGCCAAAGGCAAGCGAAACGTCTTCGACCCTCAATAAGACGTCGCCCCGCTTTTCCATCCGCCCGCGGCTCACAGCTTGCCCTCGCCGTCTTTGCCGCTGTTGTTTCCCGGCTCGTCCTTCATGCTCCACGCTGAGTTTGCCGCGCGCTTGATCTCATGCGTCGGCTTCGCCGCCTTGCTCATCGCTTCGATCACCAGGTACAGGAACGTGAAGATCAATGCGAAGCCGATGATTGCGAGCAGCAATTGACCGTTGGCCAGTGACCATGCGGCAAGCGCAACCCCGATGACGAGGCAGGCGATGGCGGCAACAGTCCGCGCGTTCAATGGTGCACCCTGCGCGCGGTCCCTCCGGAACGGACGGAGCACTCCCTTCGGAGCGGCCGGGCGGGAGCGCTCATGACTCACGCTGCCTTTTTCAGCGCGGAAAACACTTCGGCGTCGATGATTTTCAGTGTCGCGCTGATCTTGCCGGTGCGCCCGTCTTCGAACTTGACCACGGTCTCGACGTACTGCTCTTTCGCACCGCCGTACATCGCGTCGACCAACTGGTCGAATTTCTGTTGAATAAAGCGGCGCCGCACTTTGCGCGTGCGCGTCAATTCGTCGTCGTCGGCGTCGAGCTCCTTGTGCAGCACGATAAAGCGGTGAATCTGCGCATTGGCGAGCTTCGGATCGGCGGCAAGATCGGCATTTACCTTGCCAACCGCTTCACCCACCAGTGTCAGCACCTCGGTCTTCGCTACCAGATCGGTGTATCCGGCGTACGGCAGGTTATGCCGCTCAGCCCAGTTGCCGACCGCCTCCATATCGATATTGATAAATGCGGTCACCATGTCACGCTGGTCGCCGAACGCTACCGCTTCCTTGATCGTCGGGAAAAACTTCAGCTTGTTCTCGATGTACTTGGGTGCGAACAGCGTTCCGTCGGCCAGCTTGCCGACATCTTTGGCGCGATCGATGATCTTGAGGTGTCCGCCCTCGTCAAAGTAGCCGGCATCTCCAGTGCGGAACCACCCCTCGGCGTCCTTCGCTTCCTGTGTCGCCTCGGGCGCTTTGTAATACTCGCGAAACAGTCCGGGCGAGCGAATCAAAATTTCGCCGGCATCGGTCAGCTTGATTTCGACTCCTTTAACGGGCGGACCCACTGTGTCGGCCTTCACACCGCCGTTTTCCTGCACACACACGAACACCGAGGTTTCGGTCGAGCCATACAGCTGTTTCAAATTGACGCCGAGCGAGCGATAGAAAGTAAACAGATCGGGACCGATCGCTTCGCCCGCGGTGTAGGCCACCCGGACCCGGCTCATGCCGAGGGAATTGCGCAACGGCGCATAGACCAGCCAATCTCCCAGCAAATAAAGTAGCCGGTCAGCCACGCGGACCGGCTCCCTGTCCAACAACCTTCCGCCGACGTTGCGTGCGACGCCCATGAAATAGTGAAACATGCGCCGCTTGACCGCAGACGCGTCTTCCATCCGGATCATTACCTGCGTGAGCATCGCTTCGAGCACACGGGGCGGCGCAAAGTAATAAGTGGGCCCGATCTCACGCATGTCGGCGTTAACGGTGGCCGCCGACTCGGGGCAATTCACCGTGAAGCCGCATACCAGCCACTGCGTGTACGAAAAGATGTTCTGGCCGATCCACGCCATCGGCAGATAGGCGAGCACTTCTTCCTTCGAAGTCAACGCTTCCATCTCCGCGCCTGCGCGTCCGGCGGCAATCAGGTTGTCGTAGCCCAGCACAACGCCTTTCGCGTTGCCGGTCGTGCCCGAGGTGTAGAACATCGCCGCCACATCGTTGGCGCGGCCCTTGGCGATCTCGTCGTCGATCACCGAAGGTTGTTGCTTCAGCAACTGCTGCCCGCTTTCGCGCAGCGCTTCGTACGACTGCAGCCCCGGCTGCTGATAACGGCGCAAGCCGCGCGCGTCGTCGTAAAAAATCTGCTGCAGGTGCGGCACTTTTTCGCGGATCTCGAGCACCTTGTCGACCTGCTCCTGATCTTCGACCACCGCAAAATGAATCTCGGCGTTATCGA
>CAZKNV010000450.1:0-2048 GCA_964554145.1 uncultured Burkholderiaceae bacterium | reverse complement strand
ATAAGCATCCAATATCGTCAATCCAGCACTACCGAGAATGTCCGCTTCTGCGTTCAACGGACGGCAGGCCAGAAGGACCGGGTTTGTTTATTTGGCCGATTGCAGCCTGCTGTGACTCGATATGACCGAGTGCCTTAGGCTGCCCGCCTGATTGTGCGAGCAACACCTTGCGGTTGAGCATCACGGCCCGGTAGTCCCGCTGCGGGTTCTCGGCAGTTGACCATTTATCTAAATACATAGATACTGCTCAGCGATGAAGGAACTTCGCTTCGTTGGGGCCAGTCTGGATGACTTGACGAGGTTCCCGCCGGAGGCGAAGCGCGTCGCAGGGTTCGAACTTTGGCAGATTCAAAACGGACTCGATCCTTCCGATTGGAAGCCGATGAACAGTGTAGGTATCGGTGTACGTGAGATTCGGATTCATGTCGGCGGAGCGTGGCGCGTGCTTTATGTGGCGAAGTTTGCCGAGGCGGTGTATGTGCTGCATGCCTTCGGCAAGAAAACGCAGCGTACGGCGCGGTCCGATCTTGAATTGGCAGCCAGGCGATATGGGGAGATTGCAAAGAAATGAAGACCAGAATCACTAAATCGTCCGGAAATGTTTTTGTTGACCTCGGGTTTCCGCCCGATGAGGTCGCGGTGCTGACATTGCGCGCCGAGCTAATGGTGGCGTTGCGCAAACTGATTGCATCCAAGGGCTGGACGCAGGCGCAGGCTGGCGAGGAACTTGGCGTGACGCAGTCGCGCGTGTCGGACCTGATGCGTGGCAAACATGACAAGTTCAGCCTCGACATGCTGGTTACGCTAGCCGCGCGAGGCGGGCGCACCGTTAAGTTGCGGCTCGCGGCCTGATCGAGACTTAGGCTGCCCGACGCAGATCCTGAGGGGCGGGCTGCGCCATAACCTGCGTCGAATTGTCCAACCGCAACGTCAAGCAGTACGCCGCTCCTCCCGAGCGATTGAACGAATCGAGTGGCACGATGTTGACGTGATAGCCGCGCGAGGTCAGCGCGGCGAGCGTCGGCGCCGATGCATGGCACATGACGACCTCGCGCCCGATGCACACTGAATTCACGCCCAGATGAAACGCGTCCTCATCGGTCGCTTCGATCAATTTGTGTTCGCCGACGATCTCGCGCACCGCGCTCGCTGCGCTGGCTGAAAACGCAGCCGGGTACCACAGCACGTCACCGCCCGAGAGCACGCAGAAGCACGTGTCCAGATGATAAAAGCGCGGGTCGATCAGTTCGAGCGCGATCGCCGGTACACCGTACAACTCTTCGATAGTGCGGAACATGTCGCGGCTCGAACGCTGACCATAGCCGGTCCAGATCAAGTGACGCGTTGCATCCCAGATCGCATCGCCGGCGCCTTCGAAGTACTGGCCCTCCGGCGGCTCGACGATTTGATCGACGACGCCTCGAGCGCGCAGCGCTTCAAAAAATCTGCGGTTCTGCACTTCTTCGCCCTGCCGCTCCGCACACAGAAAGCGCGCGAGCAACACCTTGCGGTCGAGCACCACCGCGGCGTTGGCGGTAAAGACCATGTCTGGTAGCCCCGCTACGGGCTCCTGCACTTCGATCTGCGCACCGAGGCGTTCGTACGTTTTCTTCAGCTGATTCCAGCCGCGCTTTGCATCACCGGCAAGTTTCTTGGGTGACACCAACCACTGCGACGGCTGCATCCACGGGTTGATCGTGTAGCTGACCTCGAAGTGTTCAGGCGCGCTCATCATCAGATGAGTCGCAGTGGGTGACTTGACTGGCGCGGGCAAAGCGTTGTCTTCATGTTCCGACAGAACGGCAGCGAACACATCGATGCCCCAATCGAGCGCCTCCCGGCTGATTGTCAACGGCGGCGCGAATCGAATCACCGTTTCGTGCGTGTCCTTGGTCAACACGCCGCGCGCTGCCATCCGTTCAGCGACCTTGCGCGCCGACACGCTCGCGTCCAACTCGACGCCGACCCATAGCCCGCGTCCGCGCACGGCGCGAATCAACGGCGACGACAAATTGCGCAGGCGCAACAGCAGATGCACGCCGAGCTCG
>CAZKNV010000449.1:0-2050 GCA_964554145.1 uncultured Burkholderiaceae bacterium | reverse complement strand
AGGAAATTACCGTCGCGGTGATCGCTGCCGGCAATCGGCCTAGCCCAACTTGAGCAGAATCGCCGGTCTGGCGACGCTAAATCAACGACTTAGCCAAGAAGTCGGCACTACATTTTCGTGTTAAGCAGCCGCGCGCGCGGTTGAGTCGGCGGCTATCTCCGGCACGCGGATTCGCTTCGGCAACACAATCCCGAGGCGATCGAGCAGCGCGGCTTGTGGCGCATCGGGTTGCGTGACACAGCGCAGTCGAATCTCGCCGTGCGTGTGCGTCGGCAGAATGACGTCGTGCGCTTGAATGCGCGCGAGCTCTTCGAGCAGCGTGCGCGGTGAGTTGCCCAGGCCAGCGCGCTCCTGCCACAGCTCCAGCGTCTTCCACAGCACAAAGGCGAGGAAGCACACAAGGATGTGGGCCTGCACGCGATCCTCGCGCTGATGCCAGATCGGCCGAATCGACAGTTGGTCCTTCTGGATGCGGAAGGCCGCTTCGGCCTGCGTCAGCTGGATGTAGGCCTTCCACAGTTTCTCGTCGCTCCACTCGGTGACGTTGGACCGCAGCACGTAGGCGCCTTCCGACAGTGCCGCCCATTGATCGAAGTTGTCCTGGATCGACACCTCGAGCGCGCAGCCGGCCGGAGTGTCGGCGTCCTTCAGCTCAATCGCAAAGCGTGCCGCGGCGCGCTGGTTGCGTTCAAGCAGGCGTCCGATCTGGCGGTTGATGGCGTCGCGGTTCAACGGCTTCTTGGACTTGGCGATGCGCGCTTGCAGTTTGGCCAGCGCCTGCTCGATGCGCGCGCTGAAGCGCTTATGCATCGCCTTTTCCTTCTCGATGCGCTCTTGGGAGCGACACAGGATGAAGGTCTCCTGCGCCCCATCGGGCGCCGCGCACAGCTTCACCTCGATGCCCTCACGGATCTCGCGCCAGCGGGTCTTCTCCGCCAACGCCGGCGCCCATTTTCTGAGTTCGGACTTCGGCGCGCCCAGGATATAGCGCCGTCCGGTCTCGCGCAGCCACACGACGTTCTCGGCGCTCGCCATGCCGCGATCCATGATCCACACCTTGCCCACCGTCCCGTGCCGCGCTTCCATCGTCTCGACGATCTGCTTCACGCTCGTGGCGTCATGGGTGTTGCCGGGGAACACTTCGTAGCCGAGCGGGAACCCGTCGAAGGTGACCACCAGAGCAATGCATACCTGTTTGCAATCGGGGCGGTGATCGCGCGAGTAGCCGCGTTGGGCCTGCGCATTGCCGGCCGCCTCCCCTTCGAAGTAGGTCGAGGTGACGTCGTAGAGCAGCACTTCGTTGTCAACGGCGAACAACTCCCCCACGCGTTTGGACAAGTGCGCCTCAAGCGCCGCTTTGTGCGGCAGCAATCGATCCAGCGCGCGATACAGCCGGTCCTTGTTGACCAACGCGTCGTTCAACTGCAGCAGATCGCTCAACGCGGTTCGTCGATACCAGTCCTCGGCAATGTGCAATTCGCTGGAGGGCTCGCACAAGCGGGCCGCGACCAGCACGGCGGCCATCTTGTCCCACGGCACTTCTTCCTTGCCGGTCGGGATGTGCGCGCTGGCGAACTCATCAAGTCGGCAAGCGCGCCACAGCGCCAGCGCCAAGTACACATCGCCGAAGGCGCGGCCGTTTTCAACGCGCACGCCTTTCAGGCGCACGCCGATCGTTTGGTCACGCGTGCCGTCGTCAAACAGATCCGCTTGCTCGGGTTCGCCAATGAGCGCGCGGGCCAGCGCGCGTGCGCGCAGCCGTCCCGCTTCATCGAGTTCGCCCAGGTGCGCAACCGTCTGCTGAATGACGCGCCGGCCGATGCGGACCGAGCGCACCAGCCGCCAGGTGCGATGCACCTTGCCGTCTTTCTTTCGCGTCGTGTAGCGCAAGTACATGGGCACGCATCAGAGCGCATTCCCACCCCACTGCCAAGAGGCAAGGTCGGCACTACACGCCGTTTCGCCCCTCACGCACCATGCAAGTCGATGATTCCGTTCAGCCCAGCCTCGCGAAAATGCGCAAAACGAGGCCCCAACTGCTCAAGTTGGG
>CAZKNV010000448.1:0-2054 GCA_964554145.1 uncultured Burkholderiaceae bacterium | reverse complement strand
TACTTTTTTAATCGGCATGGCTTTCCCCAAAGCTCAACAAAAGCGGGGTTTCACTTTTGTCCGCACGTTTTTAATTCATCGAATGCTGTCGCACGGCGGTCAGCAAACTGTCCTTGGTAAAAGGCTTCGTCAAATATTCGCTGGAGCCGACCATGCGCCCGCGCGCCCGATCGAACAAACCGTCCTTCGATGACAGCATCACCACCGGTGTCTTGTGAAATCGCGGACTGCGCTTGATCAGCGCGCACGTCTGATAGCCGTCGAGCCGCGGCATCAGGATGTCGCAGAAAATGATGCTGGGTTGGTGATCGTTGATCTTCGAAAGCGCTTCAAAACCGTCTTGCGCCAGTATGACCTGGCAACCCGCTTGCGATAGGAAAATCTCCGCGCTGCGGCGAATGGTGTTCGAATCGTCGATCACCATTACTTTCTTGCCGCGGATTTCCGATAGGTCCAGAGCCGGCATGTCTTGCAACCTGTTCACGCTAATTACCGAGCCTGCGTTGTACGCGAAGCCGGCTCGCCTCCTGCGCCGAATACCGTGGTTCCGAGGTCAGATTTCAACCATTTCGAAATCTTCCTTGCGCGCCCCGCACTCCGGACACGTCCAATTCGGTGGAATGTCTTCCCACCGCGTTCCCGCGGCGACCCCTTGTTCTGGAACGCCCGCGGCCTCGTCATAGATCCAGCCACAGATCAGGCACATCCAGGTTCTCATCGCCACGCCGGTCGCCATCGTGCGAAACAAACAAAAGCCGACGCCAAACCGGACTGACGGCTAAAATCAACGAGTTAGCGAGGCATCATAACGTGGCATCACAGGTAACCGCTACCCACTTTGCGTGACTAATTTAGCCGTGCATTGCATCGCGATTCGATCGATCGCGTCACGCCATTTAGTGGTCGCCTGACGAATCCCTCGATGCACTTCAATGGCCGTTGATTCGAGCCGCCTTGACGGCGTTTACCTGCTGACGCCGGACACCGATTCGCGCGGGTTCGAGCATGTGCTCGAGGTGGTCGAACAGGCGTTGAATGCGGGTGTGCGCGTCGTTCAATATCGCGCCAAGACGGTCGACAGGGAGCAGCAACTCGACCGCGCGCGCCGGATCGTTGCGTTAGCGCACGCCGCCGGTGCATTGCTGATCGTCAATGACAGCGTGGAAGTTGCGGTGAGTGCAGGCGCAGACGGCGTGCATCTGGGGCGCGACGATGGCGACGTGCCGGCAGCGCGGCGACTGCTGTCGCAACGACTGTTGGGCGTGTCCTGCTACAACCAGCTCGCCAACGCGCGCCAGGCTGTCGCGGCCGGGGCCGATGCCATTGCCTTCGGCTCGATGTTCGCATCGGTCACGAAGCCGGCGGCGGTGCGTGCGCCGCTCTCGCTGCTGACCGAGGCGCGCGCGTTATGGCCGGAGCGGCGCATCGTGGCGATCGGTGGCATTAATGCGGGCAACATCGCCATGGTGGCCGCAGCCGGTGCACATGCGGCAGCGTTGCTCGACGCCGTCTTCGGCGCGGAAAATCCAACGCGCGCTACGCGCGAACTCGTGCAGCGATTCGATGAAGGAAAACTGCAGCATGAAGAGCAACGAACAACTGTTTGAACGCGCGCAGCGTTCGATTCCCGGAGGCGTCAACTCGCCGGTGCGCGCGTTTCGTTCCGTCGGCGGCACGCCACGCTTCATCGAGCGGGCAGCCGGTCCCTACTTCTGGGATGCGCAGGGCACGCGCTATATCGATTACATCGGTTCATGGGGGCCGATGATTCTCGGCCACGCACACGCAACCGTCGTGCAGGCCATTGCCGCCGCTGCTGCGCGCGGCATCTCGTTCGGCGCCCCGACCGAAGCCGAAGTCGAGATGGCCGAAACGCTGATAAAGCTGGTGCCGTCGATGCAGCAGGTACGCCTGGTGTCGTCCGGCACCGAAGCGGCGATGAGCGCAATCCGGCTTGCCAGAGGTGCCGCTGGTAACGGGAGTCGCCGCAAGATCATCAAGTTCGAAGGGTGCTATCACGGCCATGCCGACAGCCTGCTGGTGAAAGCCGGCTC
>CAZKNV010000447.1:0-2055 GCA_964554145.1 uncultured Burkholderiaceae bacterium | reverse complement strand
CTTCGTCGAGCAATCGATGACATTCGAACGCGATCGCTGAGTCCGGCGGATCGGTCGTAACGATCATGTCGAGCCGGCGCTCGAGCAGCGCGTCGCCCAGGCCCGGTGACAAGCCCGAGCTCACATGCAAATGCACGGCGGATGACAACAAGCGCTTGATCAGCGGCGGGCCAATCGTTGCAGCAAACGAATCGACCATGCCGATGCGCAGTGTTTGCGCTTCGCCGCCGGCTTGCTCGCGCACTGCCTTGTAAAGCGTCTCGGCTTCAGCCACGAGCGCGCCACCGCGCAAACGCAACGCGGCGTCGGCAGCGGTCAGCGTCAGAGGACGGCGCTCGCGATCGATCAATACTGCACCGACGTTTTCTTCAAGCTGGCGAATCGCTTGCGACACAGCCGACTGCGACAAGCCAAGCCGCTTGGCTGCGGCCGTCATGTTCGCTAGATCAGCGACGGTGATAAAGACTTTAAGAGTTTTTAGGTCGAGCACGAGTCGTGCGAGAAGCTCTGTGTTTTGGAACAATCGACACGGGACGCGTGGCTGTAGACGGCGCGTCCAATGGCCCGGAAGCGGTCAATTCGATGGCATAGCGCGCAACAAACGTTTGCTGCTGGGCCCGCGCCGCGCGGATGCGATCGACGCGGTAACTGCGCACGCTGCCGGTGTCCGAGCGAACGGCGTAGAGCAACAGGTCGCCCTGGCGGGTGCGACGCAGAGCATACGGTTCTATGGCTCGGGTACTACGTTCGCCGCGTTCGTTCTCATACTCGAGTTCGACCAGCAGGCGGTTTACCGCAGCAAAGCGAATCGCCTCGAGCGGCGACGCGTAGCCCCAGCGCGAAATCATCGCGGGCGCGTGCCAAGTCTCGTCAACACCTTCTGGCGTCGCGGCGATGCTGCCGGCGATTGAGGGCAACGCGACGACTTCGGCTTTGGATTCAAGCCACGCGAAAACTTGTGGCAACGCATTCCAAAAGTCACTGAACGGCGGACACACCGGCAACTGGTGCGCCAGCATTTGTTCCCACTCGACCTCGATCGCCTGTCGCTCGGGTCGACTGGAGAGCAGTTCGAAATTCGGAATGCCGATTCCCTTGAACTCGCATTTCTGCTGCAGCGTTGAGAGAAGCAGCGTACGGTCCGGCCGCAGCTCCTGGTGTCGATGCAAGTGAATTACGTCGTACAAATCACGCGGTCGTTGGCGTTCGGCGAGCGCACGCATCTTTTCGGCGTAGATCTCCTCGAACGCGTAGCAAAGAGCGTCGATGCCGCCTGCCGGCGCGTCCGAATATGGGTGATGCACCGCTCGTCGAATTGGAGGCAGGACAAGCAACTCGTCGCTCGCCAGATCGAGTTTGATGCGCGGCGCGTTACCACGGCGCGCGAGAGGGCCGCGGTAGCCGACACGGCCTTGCGCCGCAGTGTTGCCGCGTGAGTTTATGAAGACCTCGAACTTGCGCTCCTCGCGGAGCAGTTCGAGGCCCGAGTTCTCGTAGATCCATTCGGCGATTTCTTCGATCACTTGCCCGAGGAACGCTGCATTCAGATGCGCCGGTTCAAGCACCGTGAAGTCAAGATCTTCCGAAAAGCGGTAGGTCTCGAAGAAGCACTTCTTCAGGCAAGTGCCGCCCTTGAACACCCACGTGTCGCGCAATTGCGCATTGTTTGATATGCCGGCCAGCAACCAGCCGAGCGAGTAGTCCTTTTCAATGACCTCGATGTCGAGTTGGAATTCGCGTGCAAAGTCGCGGATCTCCTCGCGAGTGATCACGGTGTCTTCCTCGTCTTAGCGCGTGGTACCCAAAGGCGCCAGGCGGTGACCAGCCGCTCGGCCGGCAACTTTGGATCGAGTTTCGCGTAGCCAGCCGAAAGGGCTGAGCGGCACGCATTGATCAGGTCTTCGTGCTCGGGGTGGCGGTTTTCAATCAGAAAGCCGAGCCGCTTGAAGATGGCCCCGTTCGCGAAACGCTGCGCATATTCGATCAACTTTGGCGCTTCCGCGGCCTGGTCGCGCAGCAATACGGTGAGCATGTCATCCACGTTGCGGATGCCGC
>CAZKNV010000446.1:0-2056 GCA_964554145.1 uncultured Burkholderiaceae bacterium | reverse complement strand
GCCATCAGTTCCTGCTGAGACCGTGGAATTCCAAGTCGCTCAGCCTCTTTACGCCACCCGACGATTGCACCGCGAACTTGCTGCAACACACGTTCGGCGCGCTTGCGATCCACACCGTAACTTTGACTGGAGTCCATCGCGATTGAGACATCGCAAGTGGCATCGATCTCGTTGATGGCCAGCGACAGTTCGTTACTTTCGACCGAAGGATTGATGTCGTAGGCGGGTGAGAGGCGAATACCCCGGGCGTCGATGAAGAACCCGTGATTACGCAGGTGGTCGTAGGTGTTATGAATGAGGATATTGAATACGACTCGCCGAAATAATTGCTCGCAATCGGCCTTGGTGTCGGCGCCTCTGGATTGCAACAGATCTATCAGTTCGAGATAGCTGGCGCCGGCCTCGCCGTCGATCCGCTGCGTCAGCGTCATCGCAGATACAAACGCTAGACGGCCTCCCTGTGGCGGCCGGTCGAACCGCTTAGCAACAAACGTTGTGTGCGCGCTTCCGCGCAGCCGCAGCGGGCGCACCGGCGGTACGACTACCCGCGCGGCACTCGCAAGGCTGTGCGCCACCAATTCCCATGCGCCGACATCACGCGTGTCCTCCCTGCTGGGGAACTTCGCGATGCATAAAGCTCCCGTCTCGTCGCGCACCGACGCCTTGGGACGTGCACCGCCAAGCGAGCTTCCTGGTGCAAAAAGTTGCGACAGCCAGCGCTGATAGTCAGGATGAACCTCATCCTGCATGTGTTGTTCGAACTTCAAACTAGCTGCCTGAAGCTCTCGCAGTGACGTGATCGGTGGCGCAGCAAAGAGAGCATCAGCTTGCATGAACGGCTGGCCTTCGGCTGCCCTGAAACGTAGCGCTCCAAGCCGCGTCTCATCGTGAACGCCAAGCAGGAAGTCCCATTCGGTCAAAGCTCGGGGTCGGCGCCTTTCTTCTCGCGCCAACATGTTTTCTCGACGCTGCATCAACACTTGTCCCCATCGATCGGGCGATGAGTCGAGGAAGATTCCAAAGGACGACCGGTCGCGCGCCGGATACTGTGGACCCGCAACCAAAGCAAGGTCCGGGTCGAAAGCAAAAGCCTCAGCACGTTGCAGCCACGACTCGTCGTATTCGAAGGAGAAAATTTCTCCTGATCCGGCCCGTTGAGATCGCAAATGACCCATGAGCGCGGGTGTTGCAAAGGCTTCGAGATCGACGCAGACCTGGACAGTGTCTAGGCGGGGCATTAACCGGGCGTTCCTGGATCTCTGCGCTTCTTGACGACGCTTCGCGCGCCGCTAAGAGCGCGTCTAGGCGCTCGTTGCTTCAGCGACAGACCGGCATCCTGCAGCTTTCTCCCCAATTCGTCGTCGGCGGCCAATCGCGACAAGTCTTGCTCTAGCCGTAGGACTTGCAAGACGCGCGCGTAGATTCCCAAAGCCACTGCAGGCTCGCCGCGCTCCACGCGATAAAGCGTTTTTAGCGATATGCCGGCACGCTCTGCCACGACCTCGGCCGAGAACTTTCGGCGCAGTCGTGCAAGTTTTAGGTTGCGGCCAGTGGACTCGAGCAACCGCACGAGCCGCGGTAATAACTGAGGTGAGGTGCGTGTCATAACCGGTCATATCCTACACGGAAACAGCGGACTATGAGCAAGATATGACTTGTTACTAAAGCGCAAGCTTCACTTCGACTTTTCTTCGTCCACAAGACCCGCGTAATGTTCGCGGAGAATTTCGAGAACCTCCGGCCGTGAGAACTCGGGCGGCACTGCGCTGCCTTCGGAGAGCCATTTGCGCAGCTGCGTGCCTGACACCTGTAGCTGGTCTTTTTCGCCGTGCGGGCAGGTGCGGCCCGACGCCATCCCGCCGCAGGCATAGCACCAGAACGCAACGTCGATCTTGAGCGGCCGCGTCTCGAGCGAGCCCGGCGGGATCTCGTCGAAGATGCGGTGCGCATCGAACGGCCCGTAGTACTTGCCGACGCCGGCGTGATCGCGCCCGACGATCAGGTGCGAGCAGCCGTAGTTCTGGCGAAAGAGAGCGTGCAGCAGCGCTTCGCGCGG
>CAZKNV010000445.1:0-2074 GCA_964554145.1 uncultured Burkholderiaceae bacterium | reverse complement strand
TTGCACATTCCGCCTTCCGATGCGGTTGTATCCATCGCTTCTTCGCGTACTACCGATCGGCCACAATCGGTGCTCGATTGCATAACCGGAGAATTTGTGCGCTTTGTCGGATATGCCTTGTTGCTGGTAGCGGTTGCCGTGATCGCGCTCGCCCTCTGGTACCGGCAAGCGAGTCTGCCGGCGCACGAAGGAACGTTCACTGTCTCGGGCCTGCAGCAATCCGTGCGCATCGAGCGTGACGCGCACGGTATTCCGAACATCGTTGCGGCGAGCGAACGCGATGCGACATTCGCGCTCGGTTATGTGCATGCGCAGGATCGACTCTGGCAGATGGAGATCAATCGTCGCGTCGCGGCAGGCCGCCTGGCCGAAGTGCTGGGCGAGCCGGCGCTCGACACCGACAAGTTTCTGCGCACGATTGGCATTGCGCGTACCGCGCAAAGCATTGTCGACAACCTCGATGCCGAGCATCGCGACCTGCTCGATGCGTATGCCGCGGGCGTGAACGCGTATCTGAGCAAACGCGGCGGGCCGCTGCCGCCGGAGTTCTTTCTGACACGCGCGCCGAAGCCGGAGCCGTGGACACCGGCCGATTCGATCGGCTGGTCGCTAATGATGGCGTGGGACCTTGCGCGCTATTCGTATTCGCGCGAGCTGCGGCGCCTGCAATTGGCGCAACGCTTCTCGGTGGCGGAAGTCAACGATTTTTATCCGCCGTATCCGGGCGATCCCGCGCCGGTGACCGCAGATTATGCGGAGCTGTATCGCTTGCTGGGTTTGAAATCGACGACGCCGGTAGCGGCGTTCAACATTCCCGGCCTCGGCTTTGGCGACGGCGAAGGGCTGGGATCGAACAACTGGGTCGTGTCGGGTCAACGCACAGTGAGCGGCAAGCCGATGCTCGCCAACGATCCGCATCTGGGACTGACAACGCCATCGGTTTGGTATTTCGCCGGCATGCAGGCGCCGGGCGTGAAAGTGATGGGCGCGACCTTGCCGGGAGTCCCCGGCATCGTTCTCGGTCGCAACGATCGCGTTGCCTGGGCGTTTACCAATACCGGCGTCGATCAGCAGGATCTTTATCTGGAGCGCATCAACCCCGAACGCCCCGATGAATATCAGACGCCGGACGGCTGGGCTCGATTCACAACGCGCGTTGAGCGTATTCGCGTCAAGGGCCGCGACGATGTCGAGCTGACGGTGCGCGAGACGCGGCACGGCCCGGTGATCAGCGGCCTGGCGAGCATCGAAAAGGGATTCAAGCAACCGCAGTTTGTGCTCGCATTGCGTTGGTCCGCGCTCGAGCCCGATGACTCCACGATGGCAGCGATCCGCGCGTTGAACAAGGCTCGAAACATTGACCAGGCCGAGCAAGCGCTTGCTCGATTTCAGATCGTTACGCAGTCGGCGCTGATCGCCGACGTCGACGGCAGGATCGGCATGATGGTGACGGGGCGCATACCGGTGCGCGATCGAGCCAACGATTTGAACGGCATCGTGCCTGCGCCGGGCTGGGATGCGCGGTACGACTGGCGCGGTTACTTGCCGGTCGAACAGGCGCCGAAGATTCGCGATCCGGCCAGCGGATTGATGGTTACGGCGAATCACAAAGTGGTGCCATCGACGTATCCGCATCACCTGACATACGACTGGTTCCTGCCCTATCGCGCGCAGCGAGTCGAGCAACTGCTCGAAGCGCGCGGCAAGCATGACGTTGCGACGTTCAAGGCGATCCAGGCCGATGTCACGTCGTTCGCAGCGCGCGATGTGCTAGCGCTGCTGCAGGACGTACAGCCGCTGACCGCAGCAGGGCGCGATGCATTTGAGCGGCTGAAGGCGTGGGACTTTCAGATGAAGCCGGATGCGCCGGAGCCGTTGATCTTTCACGCGTGGATGCGCGAGTTGAAGCATCGAATCTTTGCCGACGATCTGGGCGCGCTGACCGACGACTTTGTGGACCAGGCCGAGCTGACGTCGACCTTGCTCCATGTCTTGTCAGGGCGCGCCAAAGCCCGCGACTGGTGCGACGACCGCTCGACCGGCGAGCGCTTCGAAACTTGCCGCGCGCTGGCCG
>CAZKNV010000444.1:0-2098 GCA_964554145.1 uncultured Burkholderiaceae bacterium | reverse complement strand
GTGACCGTGGTCGAGCGTCGCTCCGGTGTTGCGCAGGAAACGAGCTTCGCCAATGCCGGCGTGATGGCGCCGTCGTATGTGGCGCCGTGGTCGCAGCCCGGAATGCCGGCCAAGGTGCTGGCGTATCTGTTCAAGGCGGAAGCGCCGATCGTGTTTCGCCCATCGCTCGACCCTGCCCTGTGGCGCTGGATCGTACGCTGGCTTGGCGAATGCCGGCTCGAGCGCTTTACGCGCAACAAGGCACGCATGCAGCGGCTTGCGTTCTACAGCCAATCCGAGTTGCGCGCGTTGCGCGAACTGCATCAGCTCGATTACGAACAGACCACCGGCTACCTACAGCTGCTTCGTACGGATCGAGAAGTCGAACGCTCGGCCGTCACGCGCAAGATGCTGACCGAGCTCGGCGTTGCGCATCGGCTTCTTACCGCCGACGAAGCGCGCACACTCGAACCGTCGCTGCATGCGCCCACCCCGCTCGCCGGGGCGCTTCATCTGCCCGACGATGAGACCGGTAATTGCGCGTTCTTCGCGCAGCAGTTAAAAGACATTGCGATACGCGACGGTGTCGAGTTTCGTTTTGGCGTCACCGCGCAAGCGCTGCAGCTTGAACAGCAGCGAATCAGCGGGCTGCGGACCGACACTGGAGAAATCAGCGGTGATGCTTTTGTCGTTGCCGGTGGCATCGACAGCGTGGCCTTGTTGCGGCCGCTTCGTATTCGTATTCCAATGCAGCCGGTCAAGGGCTATTCGGCAACTGCTGCCATCACCGCCTTCGAACATGCACCCTACATCAGCGTGATGGATGAAACGTACAAAGTCGCGATCACGCGGATGGGCAAGTGGCTTCGCATTGCCGGCACCGCCGAACTCGGTACGCGCGGCATGCAGCTGCGCGACAGCGCACTGCGCACATTGGTTAAAGTAGCGCAGGACTGGTTTCCTTACGCTGCGCCGTACGCGAAGTCGCGCTTCTGGATCGGCGCGCGCCCGATGTTGCCCGACGGTCCGCCAGTGCTGGGCAAGACGCCGATCTCCAATCTGTACGTCAACACCGGACATGGCTCGACAGGCTGGGTCATGGCATGCGGCTCGGCGCGCGTGCTGGCCGATGTGATTGCAGGGCGAGCGGCGGCGATCGATCTCGATGGTCTGACATTGGACCGCTACTCGCGCCACGCATAGCGATGGGAACGCCGCTGTACACGGTTGCCGAACTGCGCGCGATTGAACAAGCGGCGCAGCGCGATCTGCCGGCCGGGACACTGATGGCGCGCGCGGGTGCCGCGGCGGCGGCCCGTATCGACACGATGCAGGCAGGCAGGTCACTGTCGATATGCGTCATCGCCGGTCCCGGAAATAACGGTGGCGACGGTTATGTCACGGCGACTGAATTGCGCGGCGCACGGCACGATGTGACGTGCATTCAGCTCGCCAAACCCGCAACCGATCAGGCACGGAATGCCTTTACCAAGTGGCAAGCGGCGGGCGGCGCAACGCAGACGGACTTACCTGCCGGACAGGGATTCGACGTCATCGTCGATGCCATGCTCGGCATTGGACAAACGCGGCCGCTGCAAGGCAGGCTGCTCGCCGCCGCGCAGTGGATCGCTGCGCAACGCGCACAGGTGGTTGCGATCGACGTGCCAAGCGGGCTCGATGCCGATCGTGGCTGCTGGGTCGGCGGGGTCGAAGGCGTCCATGCATCGACAACGATCACGTTTATCGGCGACAAGCCGGGCTTGCACACCGGCGACGGCATCGACGCCGCCGGCGCCGTCGCGCTGGACACGCTCGGCATCGAAACAGAGTCGACTCGCACAACGTTAACCAATCCATCCGACTTTCCGCAGATCGTTGCACGGCGCCGGCGCAATACGCACAAGGGCGACTATGGCAACGCGTTGATTATCGGCGGCAACGTAGGCATGGTCGGCGCCGCACTGCTGGCTGCGCGCGCAGCGCTCAGGATCGGCGCCGGTCGCGTGTACGTCGATTGCATCGGCGCGCCGGACTTCGGGGTCGATCCCTGGCAGCCGGAGCTGATGTTCCGGTCGTACGCATCGATCGAAAACTTGCAGTCCATCGTCATCGGCTGCGG
>CAZKNV010000443.1:0-2104 GCA_964554145.1 uncultured Burkholderiaceae bacterium | reverse complement strand
ACGATCAGCCTTGAACCGGTATACGGCGAGGTCGAGGAGTATGCAGACTCGATACACCGTGCAATTGAAAACTTGCGCGCTGCCGGCAACGCCGAAAAAGTGACGTTGGTCTGCCACAGCATGGGAGGCTTGGCCGCGCGCGCCTACCTGCGGGCGACAGGTCACGATTCAGTCGCACGTGTAATCACGATCGACACTCCGCACAACGGAACTGTCTTTGCGCGCTTCGCGCACGGCGCCAATACGCGCCAGATGCGCACGTCTTGCGACTACGTGCGGCGCCTGGCGAAAATCGAAGAGCCGGTCGAGTTCATCTGCTTCGCGAGCCAGCACGACAATCTGGTCGTTCCGCGCGACAGTCAAGTGCTGCCAAGCGCGGAAGCAGTGTGGTTCGAGAAAATCGGGCATCTGGCGATGACGGCGAGCGATGAGGTGCTGGTGCGACTGATCAAGGTCGTCGAACGGTCACGCTGACACACGTGGGCATCGTTGGCATACATTGCTGGCATTGAATACAATGCAATCGTCATTTTGATGGAGCAGCCATGGCCAGCATTACCATCCGCAACCTCGACGCGCGCATCAAGGCCCGCTTGCGTGTGCGGGCGGCGCACCGGCAGCGCTCCATGGAGGAGGAAGCGCGCAATATTCTGAGGGCAGCGCTCGCGGAGGATGACGCCGTCCCGCGCGACCTTGCCGCGGCGATCCGAGCTCGCTTCCGGCCACTTGGCGGCGTCAAACTGGCGCTACCTGCGCGTGAGCCGATGCGCGAGCCGCCGCCTCCGGTGCGCAAGACCGTGCGCAAGTGATCGTCCTCGATACCAACGTCGTGTCGGAACTGATGAAGTCCGCGCCGGCCGATGCGGTCGTGCGCTGGATTGCGAATCAGGCGGCGGCAACGCTCTATACGACGAGCATCACGCAGGCCGAGATTCTGCACGGCATCATGCTACTGCCGGCGGGCAAGCGGCGGGCAGCGCTCGAGGCCGCCGCCGAGGCAATGTTCAACGAGGACTTCGGCGGCCGGGTGTTGCCATTCGGCGGCGACGCCGCGCATGCATATGCGCAGATCGCCGCACAGCGCCGTCGTTCTGGGCGGCCGATCTCACATTTCGATGCGCAGATTGCCGCCATCGCGCGTTCGGCGCGCGCTCCGGTCGTTACTCGCAACGTAGGTGACTACGAAGGTTGTGGTATCGATGTGCTGAACCCCTGGGACGCGTGATGAATGCTGGATTCCCGCTGGAGCCTGCCCCAGCAGGCAGTAAGCAGGGGCGGGAATGACGGCCCTCTATTGATCGACGCTCATCATTAGGTCCCGGCCTGCGCCGGGACGACGGGCAACGCCGTTAGAAATGAATCCCGCGCATCAAATTCGCGTAGGCAATCTGATCAGCGCTCGCCTTAGTCTTCTCACCTTCCTTTGCGCCTTTCGATGCATCCGAATCCGGAAACATTCTGAACGTGGTGTTCATCACAATCTGCGCAACCCTGGGCGCGATTGCATGCAGCACCTGCCCAAATACGCCAAGCCGCGTCGCGATCCTGACCGGCTTGTAGACAATCGCCTGCACGATCAGATCGGCTGCTTCTTCCGGCGACAACGTCGGAATGTTTTGATAAATCTTCGTCGGCGCGATCATCGGCGTGCGCACCAGCGGCATGTTGATCGTGGTGAACGTGACGCCGACATCAAGGTATTCGGATGCCGCGCAGCGCGCCCACGCGTCGAGCGCCGCCTTCGATGCGACATAGGCGGAAAAGCGCGGCGCATTGGTCAGCACGCCGATCGATGAAATGTTGACCACGTGCCCTTTGCGCTTCGCGGCCATTTGCGGCAGCAGCCCCATCGTCGTACGCAGGCAGCCGAAGTAGTTGAGCTGCATCGTGCGCTCGAAGTCGTGAAAGCGCTCGTGGCTCGATTCGATGCCGCGCCGGATCGAACGCCCGGCGTTATTGATCAGCACGTCGACACCGCCGTAACTGTCGATCAGCCACGCGACCATCCTGTCGCAGCTTTCGAGGCTCGACAGGTCAGCGGAGTGCGCCACGACCTTGCCGCCTTTCGCGTTCGGCCCAAGTGCAGCCTCGATTTCCTTCTGTG
>CAZKNV010000442.1:0-2106 GCA_964554145.1 uncultured Burkholderiaceae bacterium | reverse complement strand
GCTCTGTTCGTTTTGACGAACCTTGCGATCATGGCTGTCCTGGTGCTGTTCCTGACAGTGCTTTCGTCGGTGTTCGGTATCAACTTCAACCTGGGCGGGCAAACGCTCAACATCGGGAGCCTGGCGATCTTTTCGCTGGTAATCGGCTTTGGTGGTGCTTTCATCTCCCTGCTGTTGTCGAAGTGGATGGCCAAGCGGGCGACCGGTGCGCAAGTGATCAGCCAGCCGTCCAATGCAATGGAATCGTGGCTGGTCGGCGCGGTTCGCCAACACGCCGAAAAGGCTGGTATCGGCATGCCGGAAGTCGCGATCTTCGAAGGCGAGCCCAACGCGTTTGCGACCGGTGCGTTCAAGAACAGCGCGCTGGTCGCGGTCTCGACCGGCCTGTTGCAGTCGATGAGCAAGGATGAAGTCGACGCGGTGCTTGGCCACGAGGTTTCGCACATCTCGAACGGCGACATGGTGACGATGACCTTGTTGCAAGGCGTGATGAACACGTTTGTCGTGTTTATCTCGCGCGTGATCGGCTACGTCGTGGACCGCATGGTGTTGCGCAATGAAAGCGACGCGCCGGGCATCGGTTACTACGTGACCACTATCGTGCTCGACATCGCGCTCGGTTTTCTGGCCGCGATCGTGGTGGCCTGGTTCTCGCGCCGTCGCGAATTCCGTGCCGACGCCGGCGCAGTGGCGCTGATGGGCAGCAACCGGCCGATGATCAACGCGCTGGCGCGGCTGGGCGGGCAGGATCCCGGTCAGTTGCCGCAGCAAGTGCAAGCGTTCGGCATCAACGGTCGTCCGAGCGGGATGCTGGCGCTGTTTTCGAGCCATCCGCCCATCGAAGAGCGGATCGCGGCGCTGCAGGCGACGAGTCGCTAAGAACCCGTAACAGCCAATCAAGGGCCGGGACCTCCCGGCCCCCGGATCAAGTCCGGGGCAAGCTTTTTTACGGCTGCTTCACGCGCTGCCGGGATACCGCCGCTGCGCGCCACGCAAGTGCAACCGCCGCGATTGCGAGCCCGACCGTCGCCGCTTCCCAGAAACCCAACGCGCCGCGCGGCGGGCCGAAGGCGGTCGCGTTAAAGCCGATCCAGTAACCGCCCGCCAGGCCGATGCCCCAGAGCGCTACGCCATAGATCACCATCGGCCAGAAGGTGCTCTTGTAACCGCGCAGCGCAAATCCGGCCACGCCCTGCGCTGCGTCGAACACATGAAAGATCGCAGCCAAGCCGAACAAGGTCAGAGCGATTGCAGCCACATTCGGGTCGCGCGTGTAAAGCGCAACAATGTTTTCGCGCAGCAGCCAAAGCGTGCTCGCAGCCAGCAGCGCGATTCCCAGCGCCAGCCGGAATCCTCTTAGCGCCGCACGCCTGGCCACGCGCGGATCACCCGCGCCGAGCGATTGCGCGACCAGCACGCTGGTTGCCACGCCGAGCGCCAGCGGCATCATGAACAACAGCGCGGCAAGATTGCCGACGATCTGATGGCCGGCCACCTGCGGAGTGCCAAGCCGTGCAATCAGAACCGCCATGAACGTGAACGACGTGACTTCAAACAAGGTCGAAAGCCCGATCGGCAAGCCGAGTTTCAGCAATTCGCGCTGGCTTGCCCAGCGCGGTGCGTGCGTCGTCTCGCTGCGAAAGCGCACATAAAACGAATCGAAGCGCCACACGCCCCAACTTAACGCCAGCGTGAGCCAGGCCAACAGTCCGGTGGCCACGCCGGCGCCGGCACCGCCCATGGCGGGGATGGGCCCGGCGCCGTTCATGAACAGCACATTCAACGGAATCTTCAGCGCAAGCGCGGCCAGGTTGATCACCATCGTTACCTGCGGGCGCGACACCGAGGCGTTCAGCGCTATGAACACGCGTGTCGCGAGGGCCGCCGGCAAGCCGAACGCAATCGCGTGCAAGTACGTGCGCGAGATCGGCGCAACTTCTGTGTCGGCGCGCGCGAATTCGAGCCAGGCGTCGGTGGCGAGCAAGAACGGCATGCCAATGATCGACAGGAACAGCGACAACCACAGGGCCTGCTGCAGATCGTCGCCGATTGCGCGCCAGCGATGCGCTCCATAGTGATGCCCTGCAATCGGCGACAGCGCTTGCA
>CAZKNV010000441.1:0-2121 GCA_964554145.1 uncultured Burkholderiaceae bacterium | reverse complement strand
ACCCGGACTGGATCTTCCGCCGTGGCGTCGGCGACGCGCAGCATCCCACGCCGTCCCTGACCGATGAGTTTGCCGGCGTTGCGTCCGCGCCCGCGCTGGCGCTCGCGCTCGAATCGTTGGCCATCAAGAGCCGATACCAAAAGGCGCCCACGGAAACCCAGCGCGCGAAGATTCGTCACCTCGAAGAGCGCTTCAGCCCGCTGTGGGGCGAGATGGGCGCGGTTGCCGAGGCCTTTGGGTTGGCGTGGGCCGAGACGAAGGACACCGCGGCAGCGATCGAGTGGTACCGCAAGGCGTTCGCTGCCAACGACGGCAGCGCATCGATCAAGGCGACCGAACAACTCGGCAATCTGCGCGCGCGCCTCGCATTGGAAGTTGTCGAGCAAGCGCGCAAGCTGAGCGGCAAGGTCAGCACCAAGCAATTGGATCACGCGCGGACCGAGATCGCAGCGGCGCTCGACCTGCTCAAGGGCCTCACCGAGTTGCAGCCATCGATCGAACGCCAGAACCTGTGCGGCTCGGCCTGGAAGCGACTCGCGCTGGTCGAAGGCATGGCCGGGCGATCACGCGAGGAGTTGGCCGCCATCGAGAACATGAAGGCGTCCTACGCGCGAGCGGAGGCACTCGCGCGACGCAGCGACCCCGCCGAGCTGTTTTACCCGGCGCTGAATCGGATGGCCGCGGAGCTGATCGTCGACGCCGGCAACCCGGGCTGGGCCAAGTTCAACCCCGCAGCGTTGACCGAAATCCGGGAAAGCCTGGCTAGCAGGGCGCGCGATGACCCCGATTTCTGGAGCTTCGTCGGCGTCATCGAGCTGCGTATGTACCAGGCGATAGCGGACGAACGTCTCGCCGCCGAGCTGCCCAGGATCGAGCAAGAACTCGAAGACCTGTTCAACCGCGTCAGCGCGGCTTGGATGTGGAGCTCGGTGATCGACCAGGCGTCGTTTGTACTGCCCAAGTACGCCAAGCGCGCGGCAGGCGCCGAACGTCGCGCAGCCAACGAACTACTGCGGAGACTGCAGGGCTACATCCGGGCGCCGTAGTTGCTCGTGATCGGCCGAGACTTAATGCTGAAATCCATTCGCGATTATTTCGAACGAAAAATCGATGCGCCAGCCACGCCGGCGGCCAGGCGCCATAGCATCGAACTGGCCACCGCAGCGCTACTGGTCGAGGTCGTCCGCAGCGACGCCGAAACGGAAGCTGTCGAGCAGCAGGTGGTGTTGCGCGCGGTGCGCGAAAAATTCGGCTTGTCGGACGAAGAGGCTGAGTCGCTGATTCGGCTTGCCGAGGAGGAAGTGCGTCTCGCCAATGACTACTACCAGTTCACGTCGCTAATTAACGAGCACTTTGACCAGCTCCAAAAACAGCAGGTGATCGAATTGATGTGGCAGGTCGCGTACGCCGATGGGCAACTTGCGGCGCACGAAAATCATGTGCTGCGCCGTATCGCCGATTTACTACACGTCGCGCACCCCGATTACATTGCCGCCAAGATGCGCGCACGTGACGCGGCCGAGAACGGCAAACTACCGCCGCTCTCGTAACCGTTCTTCTTACGCTTCGCGATCGCCGAGGAAGATTTCCACTCTGCGATTGCGCGCGCGGCCGGCGTCGGTGTCGTTACTCGCCACCGGCTCACGTGCACCGCGGCCGTCGACGGCGAAGCGGTTTGACGCGATGCCGCGCGACACCAGGTAATCGCGCGTCGCATCGGCCCGCTGCAGAGACAACGGCTCGTTAATCGCCGGCGAGCCGGTCGAGTCGGTGTGGCCGACGATCGTCACCGTCGCGCTCTGATTCTGCTGCAGCGATTGCGCAAAGTTATCGAGGACCGGACGGAAGTTCGGCGAAATGGTTGCCTGGCCGACTGGGAATGAAATATCGCTCGGGATGTTGATGCGCAACTGGTTGTCTGCCGTGCGGGTGACTTCAACACCGGTGCCCTTCGTCTGCTGCTCGATCTGCTTTTGCTGATCCTCCATGCGCCGGTTCCAGATGTAGCCACCGAGCGCGCCGGCGGCGGCACCGATCGCGGCACCAGCCGCCGCGCCGCGGCCTCGGTTGCTGTCGTTCCCTATCGCACCGATGGCGGCGCCGGCTGCCGCACCGGCGCCC
>CAZKNV010000440.1:0-2129 GCA_964554145.1 uncultured Burkholderiaceae bacterium | reverse complement strand
TTCAGCGAAGTCGCGATCGGTGCCACCACCACCGAAGCCATCGACTATCGCGAGGGAAACGAGCCCTTGCGTGTGCGCAAGCTCTCCGGGCTCACCCGGTTCGGAAACGTTTCGCTCAAACGAGGCGTGACCGATTCGCTCGAGCTGTACGAATGGAACCAGCAGATCGTCCAGGGTCAGCTCAACACGAATCGAAGGAACGTCGTGATCGTTGTTTTGGGCGAGGCCGGCGAAGACAGGGCGCGCTTTGTCGTGTCCAACGCGTGGCCCACCAAATACGATCCCAGCGATCTCAATGCCAAAGGCAACGAGGTGTTCATCGAGTTGCTGGAACTCGCGAACGAGGGCATTGAACGGGTTTTGTGAAAGAACGTCGGCAGCTGAACCGGAACGCGGAGACTTCGCATGCGCGACGCTGAGCGGAAGCCATTCGGCAACATGCGCTTTCGCCTCGAGATCGAGGGCCTGCAGGAAACCGGCGCGCTCGAAGTGATTTTTCCGGAAGCGCGCCTGGCTGCCGGCCCGCGACAATCGCGCGTCGTTCAGTACGGGACGCTCACCCTCAGGCGCGGGGTGACCCGCTCGCAGGAATGGTACGACTGGTGGGATCACGCCCGGACATCGAGAACTTTGCGGAAGCGAGCCGTTACCGTCGTGTTGATTGACGAACGCGGAGCCGACGTCAATCGATGGACATTCGACAATGCTCGGCCGTGCGGCTACTTGTTGTCCAACCTGAATGCGCTCGGCAACGAGCCCTTGATCGAAACGCTCGAGTTGACGGTTGGGGGATTTTCGGCGTCATTCGGTTCGCCTGCGGCGACGCGTCGGAAGCGAACGTAGCCGATGGACATCTTCATCTCATACTCTTCGAAGTACCGAGACCTGTGCGAGCGGTTGCGGCTTGCTCTGGACGCCGAGGGCCATCACTGCTTTGTCGACCGCCACGAACTCGAACCGGGCCAGCCTTTCGACGCTGAACTGCGCGAGGCGATTGCCGACTGCGACGCGTTCATCTTTCTCGTCTCTCCGGAGTCAGTCGCGCCCGGCAGCTACGCCCTCGCCGAGCTGAACCTCGCGCAGCAACGCTGGCGTCACCCACGCGGGCGCGTGCTGCCGGTGGTCGTCGCACCGACGCCGTTGGCGTCGATCCCGCCGTATCTGAAGGCGGTCACGCTGCTGCAACCGCAGGGCGAGCTGGTCGCCGAAACACTGGCTGCGGTCAGCCGCATGGGCAGCCGCGGCCGCCGGCCGTTGCTGCTGACGCTGGCCGGATTCGCCGTCGTCGCGGTGATCGCTGCCGGCGCGCTGGCCTACGGGTGGCAACAGCGTGCGGCCGAGCGGGAGCAGCAGGAACAGATCGCCCGCGAGACCGCCTCAGCCGCGGAGCTGTGCACGTCGGGCACCCACGCCGCCGCGTGGAATCGCTTCGACGAACTGGTCACGCGCTACCCGTCGGATGCAGCCGTGCAAGCCGCGCGCGAGCAATGCGGCATGCGCTGGCTGCGCGAGATTCGCGTGCGCGTCGGCGAGCAGACTTTTGCCGACATCGTCAAGCGCGTGCAGCCGGTGCTGGTGGCCGGGCTGCCCGATGCCACCGGGCAACGCGCGGCGGATCTGTTCGCGCATCTGGGCTGGGCGGATTATCTGCTGACGCGTGAAGGCGCCACCGCCGGCGATCCTGCAGCGCAGTTCCAGCGGGCGATCAAGGACGAACCGGACAACGTCTACGCCCACGCGATGTGGGGCCGACATCTGTGGTGGTTTCGCGAGCGGGACGCGGAAGCGCGCCAGCACTTCGCGCGGGCGGTCGCGAGCGGACGCGAGCGCGAGTTTGTCCGCTCGCTGCAATTCGGCGGCAGCTTGTCGCGTGCGGAGCTGGTGCCGTACGCGGTCATCGTGGCCAACGAGATGCGGATTGCAGGCGAAGCGATGAGCGATCCGATCCGGAACCGGCTGTGGAGCACGGCCTACCGGTCGTACCTGTTTACGATCGACAATCTCGACACTCGCTCCAGCTTCCTTGCGATCCTGCCGCCCGACATGCACCTGGCCACCTTCGACTGGCTCTTTCCGCGGTCGGCCATGCGTCCTGGCGATATTGCCGTGTGGCGCTATGTGCACGCTGT
>CAZKNV010000439.1:0-2132 GCA_964554145.1 uncultured Burkholderiaceae bacterium | reverse complement strand
CGATGTACCAGACCGCGCGGATGCTCGAGACCACGCTTTCGCGCAGCGAGTTCGAGGTGTTCATCACGCGATTGGCGATGCGGCCGGCAAAGTCGTTCTGGAAGAAATTCCAGCTCTGGCGGATCACGTGCCAGTGGCTCTGCCAGCGGATCAGCGTGGTCACGCCGGGGATCACCGCGTTGTTGCGCACCATCGAGTCCGCGAGAATCGCGAGCGGCCGCGCCACCAGCACTAGGGCCGCCATCGCCAGCAACAGCGGCGCCTGCGCCAGCACCGCGGCGCGCGGGTCGGGCGTTGTCATCAGCCCCACCAGCTTGCCGATGAAAAGCGGAATCACCGTATCCAGCAGCGCCACCGTCGCGCCGAACACGAACATCGCGCCATAAAGCCGCGGCGACTGGCGCACAAAGTGCAGATAGAACGGCAGCAGGCCAGGCGGCGGCCCGTCGCGTTCGACCGCCGCCGGCGGCGCTGCGGTGGCGTTCGGCACACGCGATTCGAAGTAGCTGAAAAGACCCATGGTTCTCTAGAGTTTCTTGTCTGCCGAAACGTAACCCATCCGTCGTTTTCTGATCGCCGTGAGTTCGGTCAGTGTAGAGTTTCGGCGTTGGAATTCTTCGTAGAGGTGTGTCGTGGGTACACGAGAACTGCTCGAACAGGCGCTCAAGCTGGATCCGACCGAGCGATTGGATTTAGTTGACCGCGTACTGCATAGCCTGGATCGGCCCGATCCGGCTATCGATCGAGTCTGGATCGAAGAAGCCGAGCGGAGATTGACGGCGTATCGCGCCGGCAAAGTCAGTGGCGTTGCGGCTGAGGACGTAGTCGGGCCGCTTTAATGCGGGTGGTCTTTTCGCCCGAAGCCCGTCTGGAGTTCGAGGAAGCGGAGCGCTACTACAACCTGCAGGTGGAAGGGCTCGGCGGACGGTTTCGAGCGGAGATTCGTGCTGCTCTGCCGCGCATCCAGAAGTGGCCGCTCTCGGGTCCTGCCGAGCGCGGTGAAGTTAGAAGACTCACCTTAACGCGCTTTCCTTACAAGCTGCTTTACTCAATCGAGGTCGATCACATCTACATCATCGCGGTCGCTCACCAGCATAGAGAGCCCAACTACTGGACGGATCGGGTCGATCCAGAATGAAAAGGCATCGGTGTGGAGTGGCGGGGTGCGGCCAAAAGCTGCCTGTCGCCTGATCGGAGGTCTCACCCATGATGAAAGGAACATGCCTTTGTCGTGCCGTGAGCTTCGAGGTTGAAGGCACACTCGAACGCCCGCCTGAAGCCTGTCACTGCTCGCAATGTAGAAAGCAAACAAGTCACTTCTTCGTGGCTGCGAATGTGCGGCGC
This sequence comes from uncultured Burkholderiaceae bacterium, assembly GCA_964554145.1. Taxonomy (GTDB): domain Bacteria; phylum Pseudomonadota; class Gammaproteobacteria; order Burkholderiales; family Burkholderiaceae_F; genus JACCZX01. The sequence continues at coordinate 788 of CAZKNV010000439.1, read as the reverse complement.
AAGGCTCTAACGGTTCATGGCGGCGACAAAGTCACTTGGTTTCGTTCCTCCGCACAGGTTCAGCGAGGATTTTGTTCGGCGTGCGGGTCATCGCTGTTCTGGAATCCGACCATAGAGGGGTACGAGTTCATTGCGATTGCGATGGGCACATTTGAGTCACCAACCGGGACTCGACTAGCAAAGCACACCTTTGTGGGTGACAAAGGTGACTACTACGATATCAATGATGGCTTGCCGCAAAGCCAGAGCTACTGAATCGATGTTTCTCAGACCGCTCTCGCTGAGAGCCAACATCGAGGTGAGGTAGAGGTGCCGTATAGCAACGAATACTCCGATGATCGCCAGTCCGAGCAGCCAGCGCGGTACGACGCCGAGCTGCCGCAACACGCGGCGCACGTTCATCAGCGCAACTCAGCGATAACCGCCATCCACCATGAAGTTCTGCCCCACCGCATACGAGCCGCCGCTGCCACCGACGAAGACGACGAACGATGCGATCTCGTGCGGAGCGGCGAATCGGCCCGCCCAGATCTTGCTGATCTCATGCGCGCGTTCGTCGGCGGGTAATGTGTCGTTCATGCTGGTTTCGATCCAGCCCGGCGCAACGCCGTTGATGCGGATGCCGGCCGGCGCATAGTGTTCGGCGAAGATCTTCATCATGTGACCTTGGGCGGCCTTCGATGAATCGTAATGCGTCGATATCTGCGATTGCGAATTGATGCCGTTGGTCGATGTCACCAGCACGATCGAGCCTTGCACGCCGCGCGCCTTCATCCGCTCCGCGATCG
>CAZKNV010000438.1:0-2136 GCA_964554145.1 uncultured Burkholderiaceae bacterium | reverse complement strand
TCCGGCAGAACCTGTTCTTCGCGTTCGCTTACAACGCAGCCGGCGTGCCGCTCGCCGCCGGTGTGCTGTATCCACTGACCGGTTGGCTGCTCAGCCCGATCATTGCGTCGGCGGCGATGGCGCTGTCCTCGGTATCGGTGATCGGCAACGCGTTGCGGCTGCGTCGTGCCGAGTTGCAGGACGGACGCTAGGTCGCAGGAGGAATCGTGAACATCGCGCTTTACTACTCGCCGGGGGCGTGCTCGTTTGCTCCGCACGTCGTCCTGAATGAGGTGGGCCAACCGTTCGAGCTTCGAAAATTCTCGACCGCCGATCGCGCCAACACCTCCGCCGAATATATTGCGGTCAATCCAAAGGGACGCATTCCCGCATTGCTGATCGATGGGTTCGTTCTGACCGAAAATCCAGCGATCCTTGCGTATCTTGGGCGCCGGTTTCCGGGCGCCGGTTTATATCCGTCGGATGCATCCGAAGCGGAAGCACGCTGTCTGGAACTGCTTGCATGGTCGTCGAACACGGTTCACGTTGCGTTTGCGCAGCTGTTACGACCCGAACGGTTCGTCCTCTCGCAAGACAACTATCCCCCCGGTCAAGGAAAGCGGCGAAGTCAACTATCAACGGTGCCTTGCCGACATTGACACGACGTTGCAGCATCAGGAGTACGCAGTAGATAACCAGTTCACCGTGGTGGACCCTTTCTGGCTGGTCTTCTACCGCTGGGGAGTGCGCGTTGGCTACGACATGAAGAACAGATTTCCGGCGTACTCGGCATACGCAGAACGGCTGTGCAGCCGCTCATCGATCGCGCGCGCTTTGACCGCAGAAGGGATTTCTGTCTGGCGCTAAAACGACTTGTAGGCTGCGCTCTGCGAGCTGCGGCGTACGAAGTCGAGCACTGCTTCGCGATAGGTCGTGCCGCCAATGCGACTTGCGCCCGAGTGGGTTCCGCCTTCGATCTTGATGATCTTTTTAACCTTGCTTGATGCAGCTTCATAAAGCTCGTCGGCCATCGCGTGTGGAACGATGCCATCGGCAGTGCCGTGAATGATCAGCAACGGCACCTCGACCTTGGCGATCTTGGTGGCTGAGTCGAACGGTTGAGTAACGGCCAGTCCGATGCCGGGTACCCAGCCATACTTCGTCGCGCGCACCATTGCCGGAATCGACGTGAAGGTAGATTCGATGATCACGCCGCCGATCTGATTGTCAGGTTTGTTCAGCGGCCCGGCCGCCAGATGGATCGCCAGTGCGCCACCGAGGCTGTGGCCATAGATAAAACGCCGCGCCGGATCAGGTTCGCGCCGCTTCAGTTCTTCGAGCGCAACCCGCGCATCCTCGTAGGCGGTTTCTTCAGACGGCAGCAGCTCGGTGCTCTTGCCGAAACCCCGATAGTCGACGGCGAGCACGTTGAAGCCGAGGTCCGCCCAGCGCGACATGCGAAACACGCTGCCGTTCAAGTTCCAGCGCGCGCCGTGCAGATACAGCACGGTTGGTGCGTCCTTCGCATTGGCTTGCGGCACGTACCAGAAGTTCAGATGCTGGCCGTTGGTCAGCTTGACCTGATACTCCTCGGTGCCGGGAAGCGGCTCGGAAAACCAGCGTTGACTGCCGTTTCTCGGATCGAAAATCGCCTGCCGCTGCCATTCGTCGAGCGACGCGCAGCCGAGGGCGCCGCCACCGATGGTGAGCGCGCTTAAAAACAGCGTGAGCGGACGAGTCAGGAAGCGTGGCACGGCGTTTGGACGGTAAGCCCGGGCAAGAGTTCTCGCTATCGAGCGTGCGGACTAATCTCCGTCCGAGCTCAACGCTTGGATGTGGATTTCTGCTGACGCTTGCTCAGACCGAGCATCGTCCCGCGGCAGTTTTTCGAGCCGCAGCGGCATTCGTAACTTTTTCTCAACGTGGGCGTCAGGCGCTCTTCGATCGTCAGGCTGTAGTCGTAGTTAAGCTCTTCGCCGGCGCGGATATCGCGCAGCGCCTGGATGAACACGCGCCCGTCATCCGTTTCCTCGGTTTCGCAGTTCGGGTCGCACGAATGGTTGATCCAGCGCGCCGCATTGCCGCCGACACCGGCATCGATCACGGTCTTCTGATCGTCGAGCGAAAAAAAGAACGTGTGATAAGGATCATCGGGAT
>CAZKNV010000437.1:0-2151 GCA_964554145.1 uncultured Burkholderiaceae bacterium | reverse complement strand
ATCTGGGGCAATGTGTGGGGCGACCAGTGCTACAAGGATCTGATGGCCGTAACCGATTCGGTGGCCAAGCGCGCCGATGTCGACGCCGATCGAATGATGGCGATGGGCGGCAGCTTCGGCGGCTACATGACCAACTGGATCGGCACGCAGACGCAGCGCTTTAAATGCCTGATCACGCACGCATGCGTGACGACGATGGCGCAATTCACCGGCACGACAGATCACCCGGCCTGGTGGTATCTGGAAATGGGCGGCGAAGATCCGTACGCCGACCCGGCCGGTTATGACCGCTATGCGCCGATACGCCATATCAAGCAATGGAAGACGCCGGCATTGATCATTCATGGCGAGAAGGATTACCGCTGCCCGATCGGCGAGGGCCTGAACCTGTTCGAAGCGCTGCAATATCACGGCGTGCCGTCGGAGATGCTGATTTTCCCCGACGAAAATCACTGGATCATGAAGCCACGCAATATCGTTGCGTGGTACGACACGGTGCTCGGCTTTATCAAACTCCATTTGTCGTGACGGCAGAATTTATCGATAGCCAGTCCATACGCGAGTACCTGCTCGGCTTGCAGCAGCGCATTGTCGATGCCTTCGAGCGACTCGAGGGCAAGCCGTTTGTGCACGACGTCTGGGAGAAGCAGGACGATGCGCCGCTCGCCGGTGGTGGCCTGACGCGCATCATCGAGAACGGAAACCTGCTTGAGCGCGGCGGCGTCGGTTTCTCGCATGTGATCGGCAAGGCGCTGCCGTCGTCGGCCAGCGCGCAGCGTCCCGAGCTGGCTGGCCGCGGCTTCGAGGCGCTCGGCGTTTCGCTGGTATTTCATCCGCGCAATCCATATGTGCCGACGGTGCATATGAACGTGCGTTTTTTTATCGCCAAGGCAAAGGACCAGCAGGACATTTACTGGTTTGGCGGCGGTATGGATCTGACGCCGTATTACGGCTTCGACGATGACGCGCGCCATTTTCATGCGGCATGCAAGCGCGCACTCGAGCCGTTCGGTACGGACAAATATCCGCGCTTCAAAAAGTGGTGCGACGAGTACTTCTATCTGAAGCATCGCGACGAGCCGCGTGGCATCGGCGGCGTGTTTTTCGACGACTTTCACGAGCTCGGCTTCGCGGAAAGCTTTGCGATGCAGCGTTCGATCGGCGATGCGTTTCTCGATGCGTATGTGCCGATCGTCGAGCGCCGGCGAGATGCTCCGTACGGCCAGCGCGAGCGCGAGTTTCAGGCGTATCGGCGCGGCCGCTACGTGGAATTCAACCTCGTGTTCGATCGCGGCACGTTGTTTGGTTTGCAGTCGGGCGGACGTACCGAATCGATTCTGATGTCGCTGCCTCCGGTCGTGCACTGGAAGTACGACTGGCAGCCTGCGCCTGGAACTCCCGAGGCGCGGTTGTATTCGGATTTTCTGCGTCCACGCGAATGGGTGTAACGAGCTCGCCGATCGGGCTGCTCGGCGGCAGTTTCGATCCGATCCATTACGGCCACCTGCAACTGGCACGCGATGCACTGAAGCTTCTGCCACTGGATGAAGTTCGCTTCATTCCCGCTGCGCAGCCGTGGCAAAAAGGTCCGATGACGAGCGCCGAACATCGCGCGCGGATGGTGCAACTCGCGATCGCCGACGAACCGCGCTTCGCGCTCGACATGCACGAGATCGAGCGCGGCGGTACCACGTACACGATCGATACCTTGCATGCGTTGCGGGCACTGCTGCCCGATACGCCTCTCGTATTGATCATGGGGTCGGACCAGTTCGCGCGCCTTGACACGTGGCGTGACTGGCGGGAGATTGTTGACACGACACATGTCGCAGTTGCGCAACGCTGCGGCGCGCCGCTCGACGCAAGTGCGAATCTGCGCGCACTGCTGGATACGCGCCGCGCTGAAGCCCGATCTCTTGCATTGCAGCGCGGCGGCACCATCGTCGAGTTCGCGATGACGCCGGTGGATGCATCGGCCACCGAGGTCCGGCGCTTGCTCCGCGATTCGCGAACCGCACGAACGGAGCGTCTGGCCGCGATGGTCCCCAGCATAGTGCTCGACTATATTCGGTCGCGCGATCTTTACAGGTCCTAACTTGGATATCCGCAAACTGCAACGCCTCGTCGTCGACGCACTGGAAGACGTCAAGG
>CAZKNV010000436.1:0-2164 GCA_964554145.1 uncultured Burkholderiaceae bacterium | reverse complement strand
CGTTGTGCGACAGCACGACGACGACCCGGGCGCCCTTGCCGCGCGCTTCGTCGACCATCTTCTGCATGTTGTCGTCCTGGATGCCGAAGCTCCAGTCGGGTACGAAGTAGCGTGGGTTCGCGATCGGCGTGTAGGGAAACGCCTGGCCGATGATCGCGACACTGACGCCGTTCATCTCCTTCAACGTATACGGTGGGAACACCGGGTCGCCGAAGTCGGCTGTCTTGATGTTCTGCGCGATGAAATCGATCTTTCCTTTGAAATCCCTGTCAACGACTTCCTGCACGCGCTTGGCGCCATAGGTCATTTCCCAATGCGCCGTCATCACATCGACGCCGAGCAGCTTGCCGGCGTCGACCATGTCCTGCGCATTGGTCCACAGCGCCGTGGCCGATCCTTGCCAGGTGTCACCACCGTCGAGTAGCAACGCGCCGGGGCGGCCCGCCTTGATGCGCTTGACCAGCGTCGACAGATGCGCGAAGCCTCCAACCTTGCCGTACGTGCGCGCGGCCTGCGCGAAATCGAGATACGTAAATGCATGCGCCTGCGGCGTGTTGCGCGCAATGCCGAAGTGCTTCAACAGATGTTCGCCGACCAGATGCGGCGGCTGGCCATAGGCTGGACCGATTCCAAGATTGACACTCGGCTCGCGAAAGTAAACCGGCAGCAGTTGCGCATGGCAGTCGGTGAAATGCAGCAGGTGCACATTGCCGAAGCGTGGCGACTCGTACATCGCAGCAGACGACTTAGCGCCGAGCGCGTCACGCGCAGCGATCGGCATTCCGGCTGCTGCCGCCGCCGCTAGCACTTGCAAGAACTCGCGCCGATGCATTTACTGCGGCGCAGATGCGACTGCGAAGCGCGACAGCGCTGCGATGTCTTCCGGAAACATTTCGCCGCGGTGCACGAACACCACCCTGCCCTTGGCGTCGACCACGTACGTTTCCGGCAGCGTGCGGTTGCGGCCGAACCAGCGATTGACCTCCGCCGTGTGCATCGCGACGTTGAACGTGTAGCCGCGTTTGGCCAGATACTCTTTCGCAGCTTGCTCGGTGCGATCGATCGAGAACGCCAGCACCGTTAATCCGCGGTTGCCGTACGCGTCATGCAGCTTCTGCACATGCGGGTTCTGCGCGCCGCAAAACGGGCACCAGGATGCCCAGATCTGCACAATGACCGCGCTGCCGCGTAGCTGCCCGGCGCGAAGTATTCGGCCATCGAGCAACCGAACGTCGCGCCACTCGACCGAGCTGCCGATTTCGCCGGCAACTGCGCCGACAGCCTGCGCTGGCGTCGACCCGGCGGTGACAAAGAGCGCGCTTGCGAGCGCAAAAATCAACGCGTGGCGCAAGGCTTATTGATTGACCGGAGACTTCGGGTCGAGCAGCAGCGCCATCAAATCCTTCAACTGCGCCGTCGTCAGAATGTTGGCATCGCCGTAACGCGGCATTTGCGAGCACGCGTTGGTCGCGTGCGAGTTCCACAGCTTGCCCCACGTGTACGTCATCACCTCTTTCGAATTGCCGCGCTGCTTTCCATAGCCCTTTAGCGACGGCCCGATATTGCCGAACGCGATTTCCTGCGACGAAATCTGATGGCACGCGTAGCAATTGCCGCCCGCCACCGTCTTGTCGTTATCGCTCCATTGAAGGCCGACCCCACGCTGCGCGATGCGCTCGCCTTCCTTGAAGTCGCCCAGGTACACGCTGTCGGCCGGCAACTTGACCGTCGCGAGCGCCTGCTTTTCCAGGCGCGCGCGTACGTCCTTTGGCAAGTCTTTGCCGGTAAGCGACGCTTCAGAACACGCCACCTGCAAGTCGGACTGGTTCAGTCGATCCATCTTCGCGATGCCACGGTCGCGAAAGGAGCTCTTGATGACCTGCATCGTTTCTTCGCTCGTGGGAGCGGTGTAGGTGGCACAGCCGACGAGCGCAAGGCCGCTTGCAGCAGCCAGTAGGTATTTGCGTTTCATGTTCATCTCCTCAGCGTTTGATCGACGGCGAATCCATCTTTGCGCCGTTCGCGTTGACGCCAAGGAAAGTGATCAGGTCCACCGATGCCGGCGAGCCGAACACCGGTTCGGGCCAGCGCTGTTGACGAAAGCAATCGTTCAACCGCCACTGCATCGATCGCAGCGTGCCCTGCGAGACGCGATAGGCAGGCC
>CAZKNV010000435.1:0-2164 GCA_964554145.1 uncultured Burkholderiaceae bacterium | reverse complement strand
TTCATCCAGCAAGTCATCAACGGCCTGGTGCTGGGCAGCATGTACTCGCTAATCGCGCTCGGCTACACGATGGTTTATGGAATCCTGAACCTGATCAACTTTGCGCACGGCGATGTGATGACCGTCGGCGCGCTGACCTCGCTGACCACAGCGCTGCTGCTGCAATCGATGTTTCCCGGCGTGCCCGGCTGGTTCATTCTGCTGGGCGCCCTGCTCGCTGCGATTCCGGTGTGCGTCACCTTAAGCCTGGTGATCGAGCGCGTCGCGTACCGGCCTTTGCGCTACGCGCCGCGCCTTGCGCCACTGATCACCGCGATCGGCGTCTCGATCGTGATTCAAACGATCGCGATGCTGGTGTGGGGACGCAATTTCCTGACGTATCCGCAGCTCATTTCGAACAACCCGATCGATGTCTTCGGCGCAACCGTGACGCAGACCAAGATCGCGGTCATCAGTTTGTCGGCAGCGGTGATGATCGGCCTGATGCTGCTGGTCAATCGCACGCGGCTCGGTCGCGCGATGCGCGCGACGGCCGAGAATCCGCGAGTCGCAAGCCTGATGGGCGTGAATCCCAATTTCGTCATCGCGGCAACGTTCGCGATCGGCGCCGCGCTGGCCGCGCTGGCCGGCGTGATGTTCGCGACCACCTATGGCGTTGCGCACTTTTACATGGGATTTTTGCCGGGGCTCAAAGCCTTTACCGCCGCTGTGCTCGGCGGCATCGGCAATGTGCCGGGCGCGATGATCGGCGGCCTGCTGCTCGGGCTGATCGAGTCGCTCGGCGCCGGCTATATCGGACAACTGACCGGCGGCGTTTTTGGAAGCAATTACCAGGACGTGTTTGCCTTTGTAATTCTGGTCGCGGTTCTGATCTTCCGGCCTCAGGGTCTGCTGGGCGAACGCGTCGCGGACCGCTCGTGATCAATATTTTCCCGCAGTTACGCAACAACGCCACGGCCGCCTGGATTGCGATGTTCGTCGTCGCGGCGCTGCTGATAGCGCTCCCCTACTTTGCCGGTGGGTTCGGCAACGCGTGGGTGCGCGCGCTCGCGTTCATGCTGCTGTACATCATGCTGGCGCTCGGGCTCAACATCGTGGTCGGCTTTGCCGGATTGCTCGATCTCGGTTACATCGCGTTCTATGCAGTCGGTGCGTATACGTATGCGTTGCTGGCATCGCCTCATCTTGCGCAGAACTTCGCGTGGATCGCGCAGGCATTTCCGGATGGTCTGCACAACTCGATCTGGTTTGTCATTCCGTTGAGCGCGGGAATCGCTGCGCTGTTCGGCATCCTCCTCGGTGCACCGGTGCTGAAGCTGCGCGGCGATTACCTTGCGATCGTCACGCTGGGCTTCGGCGAGCTCATTCGGATTTTCTTGAACAACCTGAATGCGCCACTGAACATCACCAACGGTCCGCAAGGGATCACGCTGATCGATCCAGTCACTATCGCCGGCGTCAACTTCGCGCGCACGCAGAACCTGTTTGGCCTGCAGATTCCATCGGTCTACATGTACTACTACCTGTTCCTGGTGCTCACCGTCATCACGATCGTGATTTGCATCCGCCTGCAGAACTCGCGCCTCGGCCGCGCGTGGATGGCGATTCGCGAAGACGAAATTGCGGCGAAGGCGATGGGAATCAATGTACGCAACGTGAAGCTGCTCGCGTTTGCGCTCGGTGCCACATTCGGAGGCGTCGCAGGGGCGATGTTTTCCGCCTTTCAAGGTTTCGTGTCGCCCGAATCATTCGTGTTGAACGAATCGATCATCGTGCTGGCCATGGTCGTGCTCGGCGGCCTGGGTCATATTCCGGGCGTGATCCTTGGTGCGGTGCTGCTCGCACTGTTTCCAGAGTTGCTGCGACACACCGTCACACCGGTGCAGATGGCCTTGTTCGGGGAGGTTATCGTCGAAGCCGAAGTCTTGCGCATGATGCTGTACGGCCTCGCGCTGGTGCTGGTCATGCTGTACCGGCCCAGGGGACTTTGGCCCGCGCCCGAGCACGGCATCAATCCGGTCGTGCAACGGCATTCGCGCCTCGCGGCCTGAGCGAGCACGTGTCGGACATCGTTCTTCGCGTGGCGGGCGTCAACAAGCGCTTCGGCGGACTGCAGGCGCTATCTGATGTCGGCATCGACATCGCGCGCGGCCAGATCTACGGA
>CAZKNV010000434.1:0-2170 GCA_964554145.1 uncultured Burkholderiaceae bacterium | reverse complement strand
GATCGCGTCCCAGAAGCCGACATACGTCGCAGGGCATGAGCGCGGCGTCTTGCCGATGGGAGTCTGGTCGACTTCGAGCACGCGGTCGAGTTCGCGCCAGCCCTCAATGGCGGTGCAGCCGATCCACGCTTCCTTTGCGCCGCGCTGACCAACGACGGTTTGTAGATTTGCGAACAGCACGTCGCGCGCCAGTGTCGACTTGCCGCTGCCTGACACTCCGGTCACAACGGTCAGTCGTTCGAGCGGGAATGCGGCGTCGACCGCACGCAGGTTGTGCAAACGCGCACCGAGCACGGTGAGCTTCGCAGTAGATTGGTCGACGGTGCGGCGCGGGTGCAGTGGATGCGCCAGCGGCGACTGCAGCCACTTGCCGGTGGTCGACTCCGGCGCTGCGATCAGATCGTCGACCGAGCCTTGCGCGACTACGCGCCCGCCGCGCACGCCGGCGGCCGGGCCGATATCGATCAGATGCTTTGCGCGCCGTATCGTGTCTTCATCGTGCTCGACGACAATCAGCGTATTGCCCTTCGCCTCCAGCTTTTCGAGCGCGTTCAGCAGGATGCGGTTATCGCGCGGGTGCAGCCCGATTGTCGGTTCATCGAGGATGTAGGCAACGCCTTGCAGGTTGGAGCCGAGTTGCGCCGCAAGGCGGATGCGTTGCGCTTCACCGCCGGATAGCGTAGGGGCGGCGCGGTCGAGAGCGAGATAACCGAGGCCGACTTCCTCGAGAAACGATAGTCGCGAGCCGATTTCAGCCAACGCGTCGCGGGCGATTTCTGCTTCGCGGCCGCTGAGCGTCAAGCGGTTAAACAGTCCGCCGGCGTCTGCAACCGGAAGCTCGGCAAGTTCGGCAATCGACTTACCGGCGAAAGTAACCGCCAATGCCGTCGGGTTCAGGCGCTTGCCGTGGCAACTCTCGCATGGCGCGGTCTCGCCTTCGTACCAGGCGTTCCACCAGACTTCTTCGCCGCTTTGTTCGGCATCGAAGCCGGTGAGGGCTAGACCAGTGCCGAAGCAGCCGGGACACCAGCCGTGCTTGGAGTTATATGAGAACAGGCGCGGATCGGCTTCGGGAAATGACGTGCCGCATGACGGACACGCGCGTTTCGTCGAAAAACTTTTCTGCTCGAGCGGCGCGGTCCAGGTACCGCCGTCGATCGCGTCCTTCAATTTGCCGAGCGGCCACGCGATCGTGACGACGCCGTGACCGTGCTCGAGCGCTGTTGCGATAGCGCCGCGCAGGCGATCTTCGCTCTCGGCTTGCACGATGAAATCCGCAATCGGCAGTTCAATCGTATGTTCCTTGAAGCGCTCGATGCGCGGAAATTTCGCGGTCGGCAGAAAAAGGCCGTCGACTCTCAGATGCGTATGACCGCGCCCCGCGGCCCACTTTGCGAGATCGGTGTACACGCCCTTGCGGTTAACCACCAGCGGCGCAAACACGCCGATGTGCAGTCCCTTGAGTTCACGCATCACCTGCGCGACGATCGTGTCGAACGATTGCGGCGTGACCGGCACGTGGCAGTTCGGGCAATGTTGCACTCCGAGCTTGACGTACAGCAAGCGCAGGAAGTGATAGATCTCGGTCAAGGTGGCGACGGTCGACTTGCGGCCGCCGCGCGAGGTCCGTTGCTCGATCGCGACTGTCGGCGGAATGCCGTAAATCGCATCGACATCGGGCCGACCCGCCGGCTGCACGATCGAGCGCGCATACGCATTCAGCGATTCGAGATAGCGTCGCTGGCCTTCGTTGAAAAGAATGTCGAACGCCAGTGTCGACTTGCCCGAGCCCGATACGCCCGTGATGACGGTGAACGTATCGCGCGGAATCTCGACATTGATCGACTTCAGATTGTGTTCGCGCGCATTGACAATCTTGATCGTATTTGAATCGGGGTCAGACCCCGATTTGTATTTGTAGTCGGCGCGTCGCTCGTTGACACGCGGTGCCTGGTTGGCGAGCGCGTTGCGATAAGCGCGTAGTTCGCGGCCAGTATGCGAGCGCGTGTTTGCGATCACGTCGTCCGGCGTGCCGGCCGCAACTATTTCGCCGCCGCCGTCGCCCCCTTCGGGGCCGAGGTCGATCAGCCAATCGGCGGATGAGATCACGTCGAGGTTGTGTTCGATCACGACGAGCGAGTGGCCGGCGGCAAGCAGCTTGCGAAACGCG
>CAZKNV010000433.1:0-2175 GCA_964554145.1 uncultured Burkholderiaceae bacterium | reverse complement strand
ATCGTCGGCAACGAAACCGTTCGACGGGTCTATTTGGGCGAACACTTCCGGATGTAATGCATCACGATCAAAGGGTGAAGCACATACTCTTTCTACTTCTTCTTGTGCCGGCATTCGCTCAGGCAAGCGTGACGTTGCGAGTCGCCGAGACGGATCCGACAGCGTCCGCTGCACTCGGGCACTGGGAGCCGTATTACGTCCGCGCCAGCTACACCGCCGACCGGCCGATCCGCGTGCGGGGCGATGCGTACTTTCAGGGAAAACGCGTCACTTCGATGACCAGCGGTTCTCCGGTCCACGGTGCCGGTAGCGGCGACGCCATGTTCTGGTTTGCGTACACGACTCTTGTTCAAGTCGACAGGATCGTCATGTATGCGGAGGACGACAGGACTCGCGCATCGCTTGCGCAGGTCGAGCTGCCGGTGGAGCTAACCTGGACCGGACAACAGCCCGCCACTGCCCGTCCGCGTGCAGCATGGGTGGACCGCATGCGAGCGGAGCAGGATGCACGCGCGAAGGCGGAACGTGCCGCGTACAGGAATCAGCCGACACCCTGGTGGGAGACCGCGGTGTTCCTTGCCGCGAGCTGGAGCGTTCCGCTGTATTTCATCGTGCAGATCCTGGCGTTGGTGCGCTTGCGCGGCGGATGGCGCATCGCGGCCGCAGTGCCGGCGGCGCCGATGCTGCTGTTACTGGCTCACGCCGTCTTCGCGTTTTTCGCGGGCTCCAACCTGTTTCCTCTTCTGTTGATCTTCACCTGCGCGCCCGCGCTGATCTATCTGTTGATATTGCTCGCGCTATCGCGTCGGGCCAGCGTCTCCGCTGCCGCCTAGTGACGGTTGAATGAAGCCGAGTCTCCAGCTCAGACTCTCTCAGCACCTGGCGTTGACGCCGCAGTTGCAGCAATCGATCCGGTTGCTGCAACTGTCGACGCTCGAGCTGAATCAGGAGCTCGAGCAGGCGCTGGCGGATAACCCGCTGCTGGAGCGCGACGACGACCCACAGGGACTGGCAATGCGGGTCAAGCCAGACGGGTCGATCGTGGCAGACGTGCCCACATCGACCTCGGGCGAAACCTCATCGGCCGCCGAGCCAAACGGCCACGATGCCTCTGCCACTCCGGAGTCGCCTGATGCACCTGAAATGGCGCTGGACGGCAACTCGCTGATCGAGTGGCGCGGCAGCAGCGATGCCGTTGGTGACGACGACGTTAGTCCGCTTAACTGGGTAGGCACCACACTGTCGCTGCGTGAGCATCTGCGAGCGCAGATCGCATGCCAGGCGTCGCCGCGCGATCGCGCGCTGGTGGAGCTGCTGGTCGAAGCGCTCGACGACGATGGATACCTGCACCCGACGCTCGACGAATTGCTCGCGATGTGTCCCGCGGAAGCGGCCGTCGAACCGGAAGAGCTGCTGACGGCATTGCGCTTGCTGCAAAGTCTGGATCCCACCGGCGTCGGCGCACGCGATGCCGCCGAGTGTTTGCTGCTGCAGTTGCAATCGCTCGAACGCCTGGCCCCAAGCTCATCGGCCAATGCAGCACTCGATACATCGGCGTCGACCGTGGCGCTGGCGCGGCGGATCGTTCAGGAGTGCCTGCAACTGCTGGCGGCGCGCGACTTCGTCAAATTGCGCAAGGCGCTCGATTGCAACGACGACGAATTGCGTGCGGCGCATCAACTTATCCGCACGTTGAATCCACGCCCCGGCACAGCGTTTGCCGACACTCACGCCGACTACATCGTCCCCGACGTGTTCGTGCGCAAAGTGAAAAATCGCTGGACAGCGGTCCTTAATCCGGACGTCATGCCACGTTTGCGAGTGAACCAGTCGTTTGCCGATGTACTCAAAAAAGACAGGACAAGACGGGGGGCCGATCCGGTCGAGCGCGGCAAATGGACAACGCGTGTGCAGGAAGCAAGGTGGTTGATACGCAACATCCAGCAGCGTTTCGAGACGATATTAAGAGTCGCGCAGGCGATCGTCGATCGCCAGCACAACTTCTTCACGCACGGCGCAATCGCAATGCGGCCGCTGGTGCTGCGCGAGATCGCCGATACCGTCGGGCTGCACGAATCGACGATTTCGCGGGTGACTGCCAACAAGTACATGGCGACGCCGTTCGGCATCTTCGAGCTCAAGTATTTTTTCGGCAGCCATGTCGCCACCGAGACC
>CAZKNV010000432.1:0-2176 GCA_964554145.1 uncultured Burkholderiaceae bacterium | reverse complement strand
TGGTGGCGCGAAACCGGGCCCGACGGCAGTCAGGCGTTTGACGTTTATCTGCGCACAGCCATCAGTGTTGAGCGCGACGGCTGGGCGAATTTCGGCTACGTGAAAATGCCCGAGTATCGGTGGGGCATTTTTCTGAACCCGGTGCAGTCCGGCGGCACGATTCAATTCGGCGATCACAGAGGGCAACCGGTGTGGCAGGACGTACCCGGCGAACACCGCGCCAATCTGCGTCGCATCATCGTCACGCAGGGCGATACTGAACCGGCGTCGGTCGAACAGCAGCGCCATCTCGGATTAACCGCGCCGTCGTTGTACGACTTGCGCAATCTGTTTCAGATCAACGTCGAAGAAGGCCGGCATTTGTGGGCGATGGTTTATCTGCTGCATCGCTACTTCGGCCGCGACGGGCGCGAAGAAGCCGAAGCGCTGCTCCAGCGCCGCTCGGGCGATGCCGACAATCCGCGCATCCTCGGCGCGTTCAACGAGAAGACCCCGGACTGGCTCGCTTTCTTCATGTTTACGCACTTCACCGATCGCGACGGCAAGTTTCAGTTGAACGCGCTGGCCGAATCGGGCTTCGAGCCGCTGGCACGCACGACGCAGTTCATGTTGACCGAAGAGGCGTATCACATGTTCGTCGGCGAATCCGGCGTGTCGCGCGTGATCCAACGCACGTGCGAGGTGATGAATCAGTTGAAGACCGATGATCCGGCCAAGGTGCGCGCGGCCGGCGCGATCGATCTGCCGACGATCCAACGCTATTTGAATTTTCACTACAGCGTGACCATCGACCTGTTCGGCGCCGATCAGTCGTCGAATGCGGCGATCTTCTACAGCTCCGGATTGAAAGGCCGCTTCAAGGAGGCGAAGCGCAACGACGATCATGTGCTGAAGCACGCGAGCTATAAGGTGCTCGATGCGGCATCGGGCGTGATCGTTGAGCGCGAAGTGCCGCTGCTAAATGCGCTGAACGAAGTGCTACGCGACGATTTCATCCGCGATTCCGAAGCCGGCATCGGCCGCTGGAATCGCGTCATCGAGAAATCGGATCTTCCCGATCGGCTCACTCTTCCACATAAGGCGTTCAATCGCCGTATCGGTTCGCTTGCGGGCGTATGCGTGTCACCTGATGGCCGCGTTGTTGCAGAAGGCGAATGGAGCTCGCGCGTGCGCGATTGGATGCCGACTGATGACGATCGTGCTTTCGTGGCATCGCTGATGACGCGCGTCATCGAGCCCGGCAAGTACGCGGGCTGGATCGCGCCACCGCGAGTGCCGGTCAACGAGCAGCCGATGGACTTCGAGTACGTGCGCTTCAACTAGTGAAATTCGAAGAGTTTTACGCCGGCCAACTGATCGATGCGGGCTCGGTCGCCATCAGCGAAGAACAGATCATCTCGTTCGCAAGCCAGTTCGATCCGCAGTGGTTCCATGTCGATCCGCCACGCGCGGCGGAGAGCCGCTGGAACGGACTCATCGCAAGTGGCTGGCACACGTGTTGCCTCGCGATGAAGCTCATCGTCGACAACGTTCTCGCCGGTTCGGAGTCTTTCGGTTCGCCCGGCCTGACAAACCTCACCTGGTCAAATCCGGTCCGTCCCGGCGATCAATTGCGCCTGCAAATCGAAGTTGTCGACGTCAGAACCGCACGCTCGCGTCCCACGCTCGGTATCGTGCGCTGGACATGGCGGATGCGAAATCAGCGCGAGGCCGAGGTGCTGAGCCTTGAAGCGACGAGTTTGTTCGAACTGCGCGCGCAGGCTGACTGAAGTCTGCCCGCTCCATAATCCGCAGCCATGCCGAAAAAGTCCGACGACACTGCCGACGCTCCCGCGCAACCCGATACGTCGGGCATGCGCAAGGGCCTCACCAGCTACGGCGACCAGGGCTTTTCGCTCTTTCTGCGCAAGGCATTCATCAAGGGTGCGGGCTACACGGACGCGGCGCTCGATCGACCCGTGATCGGCATTGCTGACACCAGCAGCGCCTACAACCCGTGTCATGGCAATGCCCCTCAGCTCGTCGAAGCGGTTAAGCGCGGCGTCATGCTGGCGGGCGGATTGCCGATGCCGTTCCCCACCATCTCGATTCACGAGAGTTTCGCCGCGCCGACCAGCATGTTTCTGCGCAATCTCATGTCGATCGACACCGAGGAGATGATCCGCGCGCAGCCGAT
>CAZKNV010000431.1:0-2199 GCA_964554145.1 uncultured Burkholderiaceae bacterium | reverse complement strand
CCGAATCTGCAGATGGTCCTGCAGGTTTTCGCCAACACCCGACAGGTCATGTACGACGTCGATACCGTGCTGCGCAAGCAACGCCGGCGGGCCAATTCCGGATAACTGCAGAAGCTGGGGCGACTGGATCGCGCCCGCCGCCAGCAGAACCTCGCGCGTGCAGCGCGCTTGAACATCACGACCATCTTGCCTGTAGCTCACACCCGCAGCACGACGGCCCTCGAGCAGCAATCGCGTCATATGCGCGCGGGTCTCGATGCGCAGGTTGGGACGGCGGCGCGCCGGCTTCAAGTAAGCCGAGGCGGCGCTGCAGCGCCATCCCTTCCATGTGGTTAACTGAAAATACCCCGCTCCTTCCTGCGCCGCTCCATTGAAGTCATCGTTGCGCGGCACACCGAGCGACGCCGCACCGTCGATAAAGGCATCGATCAACGGATGCCGTTGGGCGATATTCGATACACGCAATGGACCGTCGCCGCCATGAAACGGCCCGGCGCCGCGTTCGTTATGTTCGCTGCGAATAAAGTAAGGCAGAACGTCGTCGTAGCTCCACCCGACGTTGCCGAGCGCACGCCAACTGTCATAGTCCTCACGATGCCCGCGCATGTAGATCAGGCCATTGATTGCGCTCGAGCCGCCGAGCGTCTTGCCGCGCGGCCAATAAACGCGGCGGCCATTCATGTTCGGTTCCGGGTCGGTGTAAAAACACCAGTTGTAACGGCTATCCCACATCGTCTTGCCATAACCGATCGGCAAATGAATCCAGATCGAGCGGTCCGGCGGCCCGGCTTCGAGCAGCAGCACACGCGTGGTCGGATCTTCCGACAGCCGTGCCGCGAGCACACATCCGGCCGAGCCGGCGCCGACCACGATGTAGTCGTACTGCGGATCAGCCATGCTTGCGTCGCGAAAACCGTTGCGCCAGCAGCGCCACCGTGATGCCCAGCAGAATCGCCCATTCAAGCGACAGCGTGATCGTCGCGATGAAGGTGACGAGCAGCGGCCAGCGTTGGCCACGCTCTTCGCGCCAGATGCGCACGATCTCGCCGCGATCGATCAATCCATACGCGACGAGGAACAGCAGCGCCGCGATCACTGCAAATGGCAGATATCGCGCCAGCGGCGCCACAAAAAACAGGATCGCGATCAGAAAGATCGCCGCGCAGATCGCGGCCAGTGGCGTACGCGCACCCGACACGACATTGACACCCGAGCGATTGAACGAACCACTGGCCGGGTACGCCGAGAAAAACGAGCCCGCGAGATTCGCCAGGCCCTGCCCGATGAACTCCTGATTGCCGTCGAGCTTGTCGCCGTACTTGGTAGCGACCGCACGCGCAACCGCCACCGCTTCGGTCAGCGCCAGCAATGTCATCACCATCGTGGCACCGAACAGCATGCGGATCGTGTCGAGCGACAGATCGGGCGTGGACAATGGCGGCAACGCACCGGGCAGCGCTTCTACCGTCGGCAATACCGGCCACTGAGTTACGTGCTGAGCGAGCAGCCATGCGGCGGCGGCGCCGATCACGACACCCGCGAGCATCGCGGGTATCCAGCGATTCAGCGGCTGCCATGCGAGCACCGCGACGATCGTTAGCGCGCCTACCAGCGGCGCGCTCGGCGTGACGTTGGGTAACTGCGCAAGCGCCGCGCGGACGTTATCGATGACGCTCGTGCCGCGCGGCAGATCGAGTCCGAGAAACGGCCCGATCTGGCTATTGATGATCAGGATCGCCGCGCCGGCCGTGAAGCCGACGATCACCGAGTGCGGCACGAAATCGATCAGCCGGCCGGCGCGCGCCAGCCCGAGCGCCAGTTGCAATGCGCCGACCAAGAAGGTCACGGTCAGCACGAGTGCGATATACGGCGGCGTACCCGGCGTGGCGATCGGCGCCATCACCGCCAGTGTCGTCAGCGAAATCGCGGTGGCTGGGCCGGTGACCATCAAACGGCTCGAGCCGAACAGCGCCGCTACGACACACGGCACCATTGCGCCATACAAGCCATATTCCGGCGGCATCCCCGCGAGCGTGGCGAACGCGACGCCCTGAGGCAACACGACAATCGCTCCGGTCAAGCCGGCGACCGCATCGGCGCGCACCGTACCCGGCTCTCGCAATTCAGGCAGCCAGCGCGCGATTGGTAAACGGCGCGGCAAACGAGACAAACGATCGATGAGCGCCAGCCGCATCACGC
>CAZKNV010000430.1:0-2199 GCA_964554145.1 uncultured Burkholderiaceae bacterium | reverse complement strand
CCGACCGCGTTGCGATGCTTCGCATGATGCCGATGCCGGCCGATGCCAACATTCATGGCGATGTGTTTGGCGGCTGGATCATGTCGCACGCAGACGTGGCCGGCGCAATTCCGGCGGCGCGCCGCGCCGGCGGGCGCGTAGCAACCGTTGCCGTGACGTCATTCGTCTTCAGGCAGGCGGTGTTCGTCGGCGATCTGGTCAGCTTTTATGCGGACATCGTGAAGATCGGCACCACGTCGGTCACTGTCTACGTCGAAGTCTATGTCGAGCGCAATCGGTTGCAGAAAGAAGTCGTCAAGGTGACCGAAGCCACGCTCGTCTACGTCGCGACCGACGAGCAACGCAAGCCGCGAGCGCTGCCACCGCTATGAGGCGCGGGTTAACCGAGCAGCGCCGCGGCGGCGTTGCCGGCGAGATAACCGCCGGCGATCGCGGTTAGCAAGCCATTTCCTTCGAGATATCCGCCTGCAGCATCACCGGACACGCCACGTGCGGCGCCACCCGCGGCGAACAGATTCGAAAACGGTGATCCGTTTTTGCGCAGCACGCGACCTTCCGCATCGATCGCCAATCCGCCTTCGGTGCCGAGCAATGCGCCGGTCACCGGCACGCCGTAGTACGGGCCGAGCAGCATCTGCGTCGCCCGAAACTCGCGGCCGAATTCGTCGGCAGCGTCGTCGAACGCCAGCGCGTTGACCAGCGCGATCGTCGCTTCCAGTCCTTCGCGCCGAATGCCGAGCTGATCGGCCAGCTCGCGCAACGTCGCACTGCGCTTGATGACTCTCGACGTCACCGCGGTCGCGTAATTGGGCATCGTGAGCCCGATCTCATGCACGCGCTCGTCATAAATCATGAACGCCATGCCGCCCGGTTGCGCCAGCACGAACAAGGCCGACTCAGAATATCCTTCGTGCTCATTGACAAAGCGCTCACCGTCGCGATTGACCTGCACTGCGCCCTCGGTCATCAGCGACCATGGCAGCGGCAGCCGATGCGACAACACCACGGCACCGTGCGCCAGAAAGCCATCGATGTCCGCCAGCTCGGCGCCCAGCGCACTGCCCCACAAAAGAGCGTCGCCCTGACTGCCTTCGTGCCCGGAAAACGGCAATCCGCGAACATCGGGCAGATATCGCGCAACCAGCGAGCTGTTGCCGGCAAAGCCATTGCACGCAAGTATCAACGTTGCGCAGCCGACGGTCTCGACGCTGCCGTTGCGCCGGTAACGAACGCCCAGAATGCGCTGTGCATCGTCGACAACGAGATCGGTCACGTGCGCTTCGGTTTGCAGCCGCACGCCTTGCGCGCCGAGCGCCGAATACAGGGACGACAACAGCGTCGTGCCGCCGCGATCAGCCAACGCGTGCATGCGCGGCAGCATATGGCCGGGAGCAATGCCCTCGACCAGCTCAAAACGAATCCCGTGCTGCTGGGTGAGCCACGCAAGTACTTGAGCCGAGGCGTGTGTCAACGCGTCGACCCGCGGCGCATCAGCGCAGCCGTTGGCTTTGGCCTGGATGTCGTCAGCGAATCGCTGCGGCGAATCGTCAATGCCACGCGCCTTCTGTTCAGCCGTACCGGCCGCTGGCACCATGCCGGACGAACACGCGGTGGCGCCGCTGGGCGCAGCGTCGCGCTCCAGCAACAGCACTTCCGCGCCGGCACTGCGCGCTGCCAGGGCCGCAGTGGCGCCAGCGCCACCGGCGCCGATCACGATGATCGGTGCCGTCGTGTCAAAGCGTGCGTTCGGATCGACGACGATGCCCATCGATCACGCACCGGCACGCTTGAGTTGTTGTTCGATCCAGCCAGCACCAGCCAGCGCGCGCGCATCATCACCCGGACGACCAACGACCTGCACACCCAACGGCAAATCGGATTTGCCTTGCAGCAGGGCGCGCGGCACAGGAAGATTGATCTGCGGGCCACCCAGCAGATGCCAAGCGCGGTTGAATTGCGGATCGCCGGTGCTGCCGAGTCCATGCGGCGCTTCGCCCGGCGCGCTTGGTGTCAATACCAGGTCGGCGTTGCCGAACAGCTCGGTGATCGACGCCGCGCAATCGCGGCCCGTTTGCAGCGCGGTTAGATACGAAGTCGCTTCGATTGCACGCCCTTCTTCGATCAACGCCGCAAGCTGAGTTGATAGCTGTGCGCGCCGATAGTCGAACTCGGCGGCAAGCGCGCGCGCGGTTTCGAACA
>CAZKNV010000429.1:0-2201 GCA_964554145.1 uncultured Burkholderiaceae bacterium | reverse complement strand
AAAATAGAGCGCAATGCCCTGGTCGATCTCGGTTCCGTCGTCGTTCAGGAATTTGGCGTACAAAGCGTGGCGCGGAACGAGTTTGCCGGCACCTGAACCGAGCACACCCTCGATAACCGGTGCGATGGCCGATCCTGAGACGCGAACGATGCCAATACCGCCGCGGCCCGGTCCGGTGGCGATGGCAACGATAGGATCATCGGCCGCGAGGTTGCTCATCACGCGCGGCAGTGTACGGTTGACGCTGGTGCGCAATGAGCCCGAGTGCTGATGCCTGAAGAAGATCCGTTGATCAAGTACGGTTCACCGCTGGCCGCCGTGCTGATCGCTGTTGTGCTGTCGATCATGCTGGCAGCGACCGTGGCCGGGCAGCTTGGAGGCAGCTACGAAACGCGGGCGGGCGTTTACACCGGCTTCGTGTTGTGGGTGCTGCTGGGGGCGGCAGTCATGTTCGTGCTGGCGCATCGCGGCGAAAGCGGGCGCTTTTCAGCCGCCCGCGTACTGCTCTGGGTTGCCACCATCTGGCTCTGGCCGTTGTTCATGCTGATGTATCTTCGCCGCAAAAACCCGCCGTCGCAGTAATAGCTTGTGTTATCCGGGCCGCTTCGCGTTCGCGATCTGCCGCGTGACATACCACTGCTGCGTAATCGACAGTATGTTGTTGGTCAGCCAGTACAGCACCAGTCCCGCCGGAAAAAAGAAGAACATCACGCCGAAGATCAGCGGCATCAGCATCATCACCTTTGCCTGCACCGGATCGGGCGGCGTCGGATTCAGCTTGTACTGAATCCACATCGTC
This sequence comes from uncultured Burkholderiaceae bacterium, assembly GCA_964554145.1. GTDB lineage: Bacteria > Pseudomonadota > Gammaproteobacteria > Burkholderiales > Burkholderiaceae_F > JACCZX01. The sequence continues at coordinate 1,402 of CAZKNV010000429.1, read as the reverse complement.
GCCATCATCAACAGCGGCAGGATCAACCACGAATCGGGAGTCGCCAGGTCGCGGACCCATAAAATCCACGGCGCATTGCGCATTTCGACGCTGGCCAGCAGCACCCAGTAGAGCGCGATGAACACGGGTATCTGCACCAGGATCGGCAGGCAGCCGCCAAGCGGATTGATTTTCTCCGCCTTGTACATCTCCATCATTGCGACATTCATCTTCTGCTTGTCATCGCCATACTGTTCGCGGATTTTCATCATCCGCGGCGTGACTTCCTTCATCTTGGCCATTGACTTGTAGCTGGCGGCCGACAGCGGATAAAACGCCGCCTTGATCAGCACGGTCAGCAGCACGATCGCCCAGCCCCAGTTGCCGACGATGCCGTGCAGAAACGCGAGCAGCCAGTAAATCGGCTTCGCCAGAAACGTCAGCCAGCCGTAGTCCACCACCAGGTCAAGACCGGGAGCGATGCTCGCCAGCGCATCCTGATCCTGCGGCCCGGCATACAGCGTCGACTGCGAAGTCACCGTTGCGCCCGCGGCCAGCGCGGGCAGCGCAACGATGCTGCCGATCGAATACAGATTCTTGTCCACCGTGCGCGCGTAGTACTCGCGATTCACGCCGGAAGGCGGCACCCACGCCGAGACGAAGTAGTGCTGAATCATTCCGATCCAGCCGTTGTCCGCGGCCTTCGGCAACTGGACCTTGTTCTTTTCGATTTCCGAAAATTCGACCTTGCGAAACTTTTCCTGCTCGGTGAAAACCGCGGGCCCGGTGTACACGTAGTACAGCGCCGATTCGCCTTCGGGCTTATTGCCATCGCGCGTGAGCTGCAGATAAACCGAGGGCGATAGCGGCTTGTCGGTCAGGTTGACGATCTCGTGCTTGACGTCTGCGTCGTGTCTGCCGCGATGAAACGTATACGTTTTCGTAACGCGCACGCCGCCGCTCTCGGCGCGAAAGCGGACGTCAAGACTGTCCTGGCCGGGCTCGAGCGCGGTCGGCCCGCCGACGAACGTAAACGGCGTCCGATGGTTCGGAAAATCGCCGCCGATGATTCCGCTTTGCGCCACATACACCCGCTGTGGACCCACCTCGAACAGTACGGTTGTGGCATCGCGATCGTGCCTCTTGCCGGTCACCAGACCGATCAATCCGCTCGCCGTCCAGTCGGGTGCGACCGGCTGGTTCAGCAACTCCACTCTCGATACCACCGCACCTAACGGGTCGATCGACGTGCGCATCAAATCGGTTTGAATGACGACGGGCGTCGTCACTGCGGGCTTGCCTGCCGCAGGGGTATCGACTGCCGCCGGCGTCGGCACCGCAGCTGGCGTCGTCGCTTGCGGCACTGCAGCGCCGGTCGAAGGTGAGGGCGAGGGCGCTGTCGCTGTAGACGGTGTGGCCGGCG
>CAZKNV010000428.1:0-2208 GCA_964554145.1 uncultured Burkholderiaceae bacterium | reverse complement strand
GATTGAACGCGCAGGCACACCTGGAATTCCTGCGCGACGTGGCCTTTCCGTGGTTCAGCGTCGGCTACAGCCAGGTAGCAGCAAGTCCGCTCGCAGGGTATGCACCGGTTGGCGGCGTGTTGCTGGTGGGCTTCATCACCGTGCTGTTCGGAGCGCTGCTCGCGGCAGGCGCATCGAGGCGTGACCTGCGACCTCGTACGCTGACCGCGGCTGTTGCGTTGCTCGCGCTGGGTTCAGCGTTGCAGCACATACCGTGGACGGCGCCGTCCGGCGCACCGCTGCGCATCGCGGTGCTGCAGGGAAATATCGGCGCAGCGACGAAGTTCGACGCCGCTGCACTGTCACGCACACTGTCGCGATACGAATCGCTGATCCGCTCGTCGCAAGCGGATGTCATGCTGTTGCCGGAATCCGCGCTGCCGCTGCCGGCGCACGCCCTCGGCGGTTATCTCGGCGCGCTGAGAAAGCACGCTCGAGATGCCGGCACCGACGTGCTGCTCGGTGCGTTTGAAGTCGATCCTGATAGCGCTCAAAGGTATAGCAGCGCGATCAGTCTCGGTTCCAGCGGAACGCAGATTTATCGCAAGCGTCATCTGGTGCCATTCGGTGATTACGTGCCGTGGGCTGCTGCGCTGTACGGCATGGTCCAGCGCATACCGTTTGCCGACACCGCGCGCGGAGCCGCGGAGCAACCATTGCCGGTGCTCGGTGACGGGCGCGTTGCGATTGCGATCTGCTACGACGATGCGTTCGGAGAACGCATGCGCGCCGATGCGGCGACAGCGGGTTGGATTGCAAACCTGAGTAACGACGGCTGGGCCGAATCGAGCGCGATGCAACGCCAGCACGCACGTATGGCGCAAGCGCGTGCGCTGGAATTCGGTCGCCCGTTGCTGCGCGCTGCTGATACCGGACTAAGCGGATTGATCGATGAGCGCGGCCGCTGGATCGATTCGCTGCCGCTTAACGAAGTAGGAGCACTGGAAGCGCAGGTCATGCCGCGCTCCGGCATGACACCGTATGCGTGGTGGGGTGATCGGGCAGCCCTGGTGATGTGCTTGTTCGCATCGATTGCTGTGTGGCTGAGGCGTGCCGGCAACAATGGCGCGGACAGTTTGATAGCGGAGAGTTCGAAATGACAACTGACTTCCCAGACGCTTCCAGCCGCATGTTTGGACGATTTGGCCGGCGTCGCCGAGGCCAAGTGCTGCCTCTCGGACTTGTCTTCCTCGTCATCTGCTGCGCATCGATGTTGTTCATGTTCAGCGCCGGCAAGCTGGTCGATGAAAAGCTCACCGTCACCAACGCGGCGGACGCCGCTGCTTACAGCGCGGGCATTGCCCATGCGCGCGCGCTGAACTACGAGGCGTACGTGAATCGCGCGATCATCGCCAACGAACTGGCGATCGCGCAGGCGGTCAGCATGGTGTCGTGGGTGCGCTACTTCGAAGCGGGGGTGCGCAACGTCGGCTCGCTGGACGAACTGGTAGTGCAGCATTTGATCGCCGGCGGAATTCCGATTGCAGCCGTGATGAGCGGCACCGCCTATCTCGATGCCTGGACCGGCGGCCAGGCGTTGCAGGAGATCGTCGAAATCATCGAATACATCAACTCGCTCGGCATCATCAACATCCACGCGGGGGCCATCATCGCTTTGCGCGCATCGCAACTTGCCACTGACCTGGCGTTCTCCAGCGGACTGCCGCAGCTCGACTTGGCACAGGAAGTGGCTCGCCGATCGGATGCGTCGCTCGATGTCGAACTGGTGCCCACTTCGATCGTCGGCCTGGCGGGTTTTACGTCGACCTACGGACGAAACAGCAGCGGCGGCGACGCGCGCGGGCGGCTTGCCGACACGGTCATGCGCTCGCGCGATGAGTTCACCGCGACTCGCGTCTTCACGCATTTCGGGCCCAACATTCCATTCGTACAGCGCAACGTATCGCTTCGCAAGCGCGGCGGTACCGATTTGATCAACTTCGATGAATGGCAGGCGGCCGATACGCTTGCGGTGCATCGGCAAACGTGGCCGTGTTTTCGGAAAGGCATTCCGCGCTGGTGCGATCCGGAAGAAATTTCGATTGCGGGCGCTGCACGCTCGGAGACCGGCTTGAGCGGCAGCAGCGGCGGCAGCGGCAGCTATGGGGACTCGAGGCGCGACAATCCGCAGACGACCTCCAACGCGCTCAGCGCCAACCAAGACCTGCG
>CAZKNV010000427.1:0-2208 GCA_964554145.1 uncultured Burkholderiaceae bacterium | reverse complement strand
CTGCTCTTCACGTACTGCGCGCGCCTTGGCAGCCGCTTCGTCAGCCCTGGCTGCGGCGGCACCCGTGGTGGATTTCTGGTCGGCGCGGGCGATCTTCAACTGATCGCCCCCCGGCGCAACCGGCGCCGCTTTGTCCTGCACTCGGGTGGTCACGCGGCCCGAGCCGGCCGCCGCGGGCGGAGCGGATGCAACAACCGGTGCAGATCCAGCGGCCTGCGCCAGGCGGCTCCTGTATTGAGCGAAATCCCGACTTTGCGCAACGACTTCGCGCCGCGCATCCGGCTGAGCGATTGCGGCAACCTCGGATTCCGAGGGGAAGGTCAACGTCGCGCCGGCCTTTAACCGGTTCACGTTCTTGGCAACGAACGCATCCGGATTGGCGCGCAGCAACGCTATCAGCATCTGATCCAGCGACACCGGCCCCGGCTTGTTGCTTCTCGCAATGGCGCCCAGCGTGTCGCCCGACTTCACAACGTAGGACCCTTCCGTCGGGGTCGTCGAGCGGGGTGCGGCAGGAGCCGCGGCAGCCCGCGGCGGCGAAGCCGGGGTGCTCGGAGCGCTTGCGGGCGCAGCCGGTGCAGTCGAAGGCCGCGTCGTCGCAGGCGGCAACACGGTAGGTGCGGCCGGCGTCGATGCTGCCGCGACCGGCGGCATGACCGGTGCATCGGCGCGCAGCGACGGCGGATCGAGCAACACGGTGTATTCGCGAATCACGCGTCCGGTAGCCCACGTGAGCTCGACCATCAGATCGAGATACGGTTCATTGACCGGTTGTGCAGAATTAATGCGCACGAAGTAGGTGCCATCGGGCCGTTTGTCCAGCCCAAAACGAAGGTTGGTCAACGCCGGATTGAAGTCGAGATTGGCCGCGCGGAACGCCGCCAGCGGCGCCATCCTGACCTGCAACGTCGGCAGTTCGTCACGGCCGACGGAGGTGACTTCGAGCTCCGCGCGTAGCGGCTGCCCGAGGCCCGAGGTAACAGTCAGGCGCCCAAGCCCTGCGGCGTCAACCTGCGGGCTGAGGACTGCTAGACCAAGCGCAAGTGAAAGCGCGCACCATAGCGGCGCGCGCGCAAATTTTTGGGATGGCATTCCGGCCCCTGATTCGGATGCAACGTTTTTCGAACATAACATCATGGACTTACGGTCGCAAGCTTAGAAATAGCGGTAACTCACGCCTATATGTGAGGAATGGGGAGCGGTCACACGGTGCAGTCCGTGCGCTTATAACTTGCCGAGCAACAGTCGCAACATGCGGCGCAACGGCTCGGCGGCACCCCATAACAACTGATCGCCGACCGTGAATGCGGAGATGTATTCGGGGCCCATCGCGAGCTTTCGCAGGCGGCCGATCGGAATGCTCATCGTGCCACTGACTCTTGCAGGCGACAGCTCGCGAATGCTGTCTTCACGATTGTTCGGTATGACAGTCACCCACTCATTGGCATCGGCCAGGATTTTTTCGATTTCGGGCAACGGCAGATCGACGCGCAGCTTAATCGTCAGCGCCTGGCTGTGACATCGCATCGCGCCGATGCGTACGCATAACCCTTCGACGACCAACGATCCAGGCTCGCCCATCGCCGGCCGGCCAAGAATCTTGTTGGCCTCAGCACCCGCCTTGCGTTCCTCGCCGCTAATGCCGTCGCCAAGATCGGTGTAAATCCACGGGATCAGGCTGCCGGCGAGCGGCGCGCCGATGCTGCGTGCGGGAAGCTGGTCTGAGAGCAAGCTCATCGAAACCGCGTGATCGATTTCAAGAATGGCCGACGCCGGGTCGGTCAGCAAATCGCGCGCGGCAGCATGCAGCTGCCCCATTTGCTCGATCAACTCGCGCATTTGTGGTGCACCCGCGCCGGACGCAGCCTGATAGGTCATTGCGCTCACCCACTCGATCAAGTCCGCCTTGAGCAAGCCGTCGAGCGCCAGCAGCATCAACCCTACGGTGCAATTGCTGCCGATGTAGTTTTTGACGCCGCGTGCAAGCGCGTCCTTGATCACGGGCAGGTTCACCGGATCGAGCATGATCACCGCGTCGTCGCTCATACGCAGCGCGTTGGCGGCATCGATCCAATACCCGCTCCAACCGGCCGCGCGCAGTCTCGGAAAGACGTCGTTCGTGTAATCGCCCCCTTGCGCGGTCACGATCGTGTCGCATGCGGCGAGCGCTTTGAGGTCAGCGGCATCCTTCAGCGTGAGTTCGGCTCG
>CAZKNV010000426.1:0-2230 GCA_964554145.1 uncultured Burkholderiaceae bacterium | reverse complement strand
GTTTCGGCGAGCCAGCCAGCAGCGCGCCGCAGCGCAGGAAGATGGCGCAAGGCAACTGCGAGCGGCATCCGCGACACTGGGGCATGCACCGCCACGGCGGCCGCCACGCGGCCTCGGGTGATACGCATCGGCACGGCGACGCATGCCAGGCCGGCAATGTATTCCTCGTTGTCGGTGGCGTAGCCGTTGGCACGGATGCGTTCCAGCGCGCGCTCCAGCTTGGCTGATGTGGCGATCGTGTTGCTGGTGAATTTCGTCAGCGTCAGGCGCAGGAGCAAGCGCTCTCGTGCACCTTTTGGCATGTAGGCAAGCAGCAGCTTGCCGCTCGCGCTGCAATGGAGCGGCACGCGCGAGCCCGTCTGCAGGTTCATGCGTAGCGGCCAAGCGGTCTCGACCCGGTCGAGATACACGACCTCGGCGCCGTCAAGCATCGTGAAGTTGCAGGTCTCGCCCACCTCGTCCACAAGCCGCTGCAGGATCGAATGCCGCGCGCCCCGTGTGGCCGAGCTCATCAGCACGTCCAGACCGAAGCGCGTCGCGCGAGGCCCTGCGCTGTAGCGCTTGCTCGCGGGTTCGCGCTGCACGAGCCGGGCCTCTTCCAGCAGCGAGAGCATGCGAAAGACCGTCGGCTTGGGCAGGTGAACCGCCTCCATGACGTCGGTCATGGAAACGGGGCGCTCGGCGCGCGCCACCGTCTCGAGGATTGCAAAGGCGCGCAGCGCCGCCGCGGTAGAGTCCATCCTAGAAGTCACAGGCCAAGTGACAGCGTTCGTTGAACACTCTTTTTGTTGCGGTATGACAAAGTGACAGCGTTCGTTGAACAGTCGTGGATTGGGGTTGAGTGGTTTTGTCTTTGGGATTCTTTATCCGCTTTGCGGGGGGGAGGGGGGCGGAGCCCCCCCGCACTTCTGAGTCGCGGCGTTCAGCCAACACTGAGATTGACCTAGTCATGGTTCGCCTTGGAAGGGTCGTTCGGGTCGGCGATACGGGAGCTTCACCAGCAGGGATTGGCGGTGCGGATCGGCGCGACGGAGTGCGAAGCAACGGATGACGTGATGACCGAAGTCGACTTCACAACGCACGAGCCGATGCAGCCATTGGTCGCTGATGCGCCAGCGGTGGCCGAGTACGTGCACGCACCCGTCCTCGTCGGTCCGGCGGATGTAGATCAGAGTGCCGCGCAGGGGGGCTTGCAGATCGAGAACAAAGCTTCGGGGCATGCGTTGCCGCGGGGGCACGGTATCGCTTTGGCTCCGGTGGCGTGCGCGATGCGCCGCGATGTAGCGCGCACTGCGCACTTCCAACTCGCGCAGATCGGCCATGCGATAGCGCTGCCAGACCTTGGCCTGCCACAAAGCGTTGAAGCCCTCAATCGTGTTTTGCATCCCGTGCTCCAGCGGTGGCACGAACACCGGCGTCACGCCCAGAGCCAGGCACAGGCGGCTGACGCGGCCCACGGTGTCGCGGAACTGATGCGCGCCCTGGAACAACGTGTCGTTGTCGAACTGCGCGTAGGCAGGCAACCCGTCGCGCCGCCAGCGTTCCAAGAGGCTCCTCACCGTCGCCTTCGCGCTGGCCTGATCCATGACCCACGCATCGCTCAGGACCGCGTGCACGCTCTTGGCTGTGAGCACACTCACCAACGGGCCGTCGGCAATCCTCAGGTCTTCGATGTAGTCAAAGCAGTCAATGTCGGCCCGGCTCGCCGCCACAAGCGGCAAGTACCAGCCCTTCGGCGGTGCCGGCCGGCGTTGGCGACGCGCGCCGTCGAACGCACCGTGTCGCCGCAGCACACGGTTGATCGTGCGCTCGGACGGAATCGTTTGCTGTACACGTTGCAACTCGGCCGCGATCGCTCGCGCACCGTATTCGCCCAGCACGCTGTGCTCGCGCAATCGCCCTCGTATCTCCAAGATGCGCCGCTCCCGCCCTGCGCTCAGTCGATTCCAGGCGCGTCCCGGCGGCCGGTCGCCCAATTCGGCCCGGTCAAGCCGCTGACCCAGACAGCGCTTAACCCACAACGAAACCGTGCCGACGCTCACGCGAAACTGGCGTGCTACCGAATGCATGCTCTTGCCAGCTCTTACTTGCTCAACTATCTGCCTTCGTTTCTGTTCTTTCCTCGTGCTCTTTTTTTGCCATGAGCATCCCTATGAAAAAGCCTCCACCCTACCCAACCTGTTCAGCGAACGCTGTCACACGGGTGTTCAGCGAACGCTGTCACCTGCCC
>CAZKNV010000425.1:0-2234 GCA_964554145.1 uncultured Burkholderiaceae bacterium | reverse complement strand
CGAAGATGCGGTGCGTGTAGTCCCAGTAGTCGGCCAGCGACTCGCCCTTCACCGCAAACACGGCGGTGCCGCTGGCGGCGATCGCAGCCGCCGCGTGGTCCTGCGTCGAAAAGATATTGCAGCTCGCCCAGCGCACTTCGGCGCCGAGCGCTTGCAGGGTCTCGATCAGCACCGCGGTTTGAATCGTCATGTGCAGCGAGCCGGTAATGCGCGCACCGCGCAGCGGCTGGGTGCTGGCAAATTCCTCGCGGATCGCCATCAGCCCCGGCATCTCCGTCTCGGCAATGCGGATTTCCTTGCGGCCCCAATCGGCCAGCGCAAGGTCGGCGACGACGGAGTCGCCGGCTTTCGATTTTTCAGTGGATTTAAGTACGGCGCTCATCTCGCGCTCCTTTGCAAAGGGTTCGCGAGCGCCGTTGCTACGAGCCGGTGGACACCAGCCGCTTCGAGCCTGGCAGCCGGTGCACGGCTGTCGCAACGCTCCTCGAAGCGAAAGCGGATTGTACGGCGATCAAAAGAAGCCTTGGCATCAAAGGTGTTCGTAAGGCATAGAGTAGTAGACGTTTATTAACGTCTAATTGCATAAATGTTAATAAATCATTACTCTAGGCAAGGCTTATTAACCAATCGTTCAGCATTCGGTTGCTCGTGTGGTCACGAAACGCACCACTGGCTCCTACGTGGCCGGCTCTCTCGCCGGTGAACGCTATCGCGCGTTCATACCGGCCGCTTTACCTCCGGACCCTCCACTCGTTTTCGGCCCTGCGCTGATCCGAGCCGTTGAGCACGCGACTGTGCAACTCGGCAGGCTCGACGGAATCAGCGCAATGCTGCCCGATCCCACTCTGTTCCTGTTTCACTACGTGCGCAAAGAGGCGGTCCTGTCATCACAAATCGAAGGCACACAGTCGTCGTTGGCCGACCTGCTGCTGTTCGAACTGGAAGAAGCGCCTGGCGTGCCGCTGGAGGACGTCGTTGAAGTGTCGAACTATGTCGCCGCACTCGAACACGGTTTAAAACGGCTTCGCGCCGACAATTTTCCCCTTAGCCTGCGGCTGATTCGCGAGATGCATGCCGTGCTGATGCGTAGCGGTCGCGGCGCGGATAAAGCGGCAGGTGAATTTCGCCGGTCGCAGGTCTGGATAGGCGGCCGCACACCGGCACGCGCGGCATTTGTGCCGCCGCCGCCGGACCGCATTCAAGATTGCCTGCGCGACTTTGAAGCGTTTTTGCACGACGAAACGCTGCCGCCGCTGCTGAAGGCCGCCCTCGCGCATGTGCAATTCGAGACCATCCATCCGTTCATCGACGGCAACGGCCGCATCGGGCGCCTGCTCATCACGTTGCAACTGTGCGAAGCGGGCGTGCTGCGCGAGCCGACTTTTTTCCCCAGCTTGTATTTCAAGGAACATCGCGGCCGCTACTACGATCTGCTCAATGCCGTGCGAACAGACGGCGAATGGGAACTGTGGGTGCGTTTCTTCATGGAGGCGGTTGAGCAATCATCGAAGCAGGCAGTGGAGCAGGCTCGGCAGATCATGCTTCTCCTGACGCGCGATCGGGCGAAGCTCGGAGGAGGAAGGCGCCGTTCCTCCAGCCTGCTCCCTGTGTTCGACGTCTTCGCGCGCCATCCGCTGCAAACGGCGCCACGGCTGGGCGACGCACTCGAACTGGCGCCGCCAACCATATTGCGGACCCTCGCATTACTGGAAGAAAGCGGGATCATTTCCGAGGTGACGGGCCAACGGCGCAACCGCGTGTGGTCGTATGGTGAATATCTGGCCCTCCTGGGTCAGGGGACTGAACCGCTGTGACCCTCGCGTCTGACGAAGCAGTTGCCGCATTTATCGCCCGCTGGCAGACCGCTGACGGCAGCGAGCTCGCAAACTATCAACTGTTCGTCCTTGAACTGGCTGGATTGCTCGGCGTCGATGCTCCGATGCCGGCGCGCGAAGATACTCGCGACAATGCCTATGTGTTCGAGCGCCGCGTGCGATTCGCGCACGGCGACGGCAGCGAGTCCGAAGGCCGCATCGATTGTTACAAGCGCGGAACGTTCGTCCTTGAGGCCAAGCGAATCCGGGCCGGCAATGCTGGCCGCGCATTCGATGCAGCATTGCTCGCTGCGCGCTCTCAGGCCGAGAACTACGCTCGCGCACTGCCGGCCGGGGAGGGAAGACCGCCGTTCGTGGTCGTCGTCGATGTCGGCCGCGTGATCGAACTCTATGCGGAGT
>CAZKNV010000424.1:0-2242 GCA_964554145.1 uncultured Burkholderiaceae bacterium | reverse complement strand
GTAACGCGAGACCGCCGCCGGTTTCGCGTTCTCCCAGCGGGCGTGGCTGATCGAATCCCATCCAGCTCACTGCCACCAGGTCGCCGCCATAACCGGCGAACCACGCGTCGTGTGCATCGTTGGTGGTTCCCGTCTTGCCCGCGATGTCCGGACGCTTCAGCGCACTGCCAGCGCGCGCCGCGGTGCCGTAGCGGGCCACATCCTTTAACAGGTTGTCCATCAGAAACGCGTTGCGCGCGCCAAGCACACGATTGACCTCGTCGCCGGCTTGGAGTGGCTTCGCCTCCATCAACACCTTGCCCGAGCTATCGGTCACCTTTGCGACCAGATGTACGTTCAACCGGTAGCCGCCGTTGGCGAACACCGCATAGGCGTTGAGCATCTGCAATGGCGTGACTGCGCCGGCGCCCAGCGCCATCGTCAGATACGCCGGATGCCGCTCGGCCTCGAAGCCGAACCGCGTGACCCAGTCTTGGGCGAAGCGCGGGCCAATGGCCTGCAGGATGCGAATCGAAATGAGATTCTTGGATCTCGCCAGGCCTTGGCGCAAGCGCATCGGCCCGTCGAATTTGCCGTCGTAATTCTTGGGTTCCCACAGCTGCCCGCCCGTCAGGTTCGGATCGATGCTGATCGGCGCGTCGTTGATCAACGTGCTCGGCATGAACCCTTTTTCGAGCGACGCTGAATATATGAACGGCTTGAAGCTTGACCCCGGCTGGCGCCACGCCTGCGTCACGTGATTGAACTTGTTCAGATTGAAGTCGAAGCCGCCGACCAGCGCCTTGACCTGGCCGTCCTTGGAGCTGGCTGCAACAAACGCGGCTTCGACCTGCGGCAGTTGAACGATCTGCCAGACACCTTTGTCGTCGCGCGTGACGCGAATCACGGCGCCCGGAACGATCTTGCGATTCGGCTGCGCCTTGGGTGATAGCGACGGTGCGGCGAAGCGCAAGCCATCAGGCTTGATGTCAATCGTAGAGCCGCCTTGCAACGCTGCGCGCACCAGGGTTGGCGCAGCTTCGAGCACGACCGCCGGCACCAGATTCGGGCTTTCGATTGCTTCGATCAACGCGTCTTCAATGCGTTGCTCGCGCACGACCGGATCGGCTTTCAGTTCGATGAATGCCTCGGGGCCGCGATACCCGTACTTGCGGTCATAAGCGAGCACCTGCGTGCGCAGCGCGGCATACGCAGTTTCCTGATCGTCCTTGCGCAACGTCGTGAAAACGTTCAGCCCGCGCGTGTAGGTCTCGTCGCGAAATACTTCGTATACCAGTTGCCGTGCCAGCTCGGCTGCGTACTCGGCATGCAGGCGTACCTTGAACGACTGCTCGACTGCATAGTTGGCCGCGCGCGGCTTCAGTTCCTGCGCGAGCGCCGCATCGTGCGTTGCCTGATCGATGAAGTTCAGCTGCAGCATGCGCGCCAGCACGTACTGCTGCCGGCCCTTGGCGCGCTTCGGATTGACGAACGGGTTGTAGGTGGCCGGCGCAACGGGCAAACCGGCCAATGTTGCAATCTCGGCTGTTGTCAGATCCTTTAGCTTCTTGCCGAAGTAGATGTGCGAGGCGGATGCAAAACCATAGGCGCGTTGTCCCAGAAAAATCTGGTTGGCGTACACCTCGAAGATGCGGTCCTTGGAGAGCGACGATTCGATCTTGTACGCCAGCGCGATCTCATACAGCTTGCGCACGTAGCTGCGCTCGGAACTTAGAAAGAACGTCCGCGCGACCTGCATCGTGATCGTGCTGCCGCCCTGGCCGCGTCGCCCCGACGCAAAGTTGGAAACGAACGCGCGTGCCAGTCCGGCGTAATCGACGCCGTGATGCTCGTAGAAGCCGTCGTCTTCCGCCGCGAGGATCGCTTTCTTCAGTTCATCGGGAATCTCGTCCAGCGACACGAACTCGCGCCGCTCTTCGCCGAACTCTCCGATCAGGATTCCATCGGCGGTCCATACCCGTAGCGGAATTTTCGGGCGATAGTCGGTCAGCGCATCGATCGGCGGCAAGTTCGAGTAGACGATGGCAAAGAGAAACAAGACGAGAAGCGTGCCCGCGATCAGCCCGCCGCCGGCGATCAGCGCGGCCCCGCGCAGCACGGGCCAGTACCACGCCGATGGTTCGCGCGGCCTGTCGTCTTCGACCATGTCGGAATTGCGGGAGCTCACGTGTTTATGTTGGCCGGCAAAGTGCAACAGCGAGTTAGGCGTGTGAGCGACCGCTTTTTTGCGTTTCGCTACCCA
>CAZKNV010000423.1:0-2243 GCA_964554145.1 uncultured Burkholderiaceae bacterium | reverse complement strand
GATGAACGTCGATGATTTCGTGCGGATGTTTATCGATCGGCGCGGGGTTGGGCGGGAGCGAAGTCTTATGCACTGACGTGTGCGCTCCTCGTGTACGCGACCGCTTTGCGGTCGCACCCCGGCTTAATGCCTGCTGGGGCAGGCGTGCACTCGTCGCGATTAGTTGGATGCGCGCCCTTCGGGCGGCCGCGCGTTCGCGCATAGGCTGATGTCTCCGCGCGCTGCGCTCCGACATCACGAGGGCGGTCGGTAGAATCCCGGCGCGCTTTCCCGGCGCATATTCCCCATGGTTGAACAACAAACACTCTTTCCGCCTCCTGGTGATGGCGACGGCGATGATTCGCTGACCTTGGCGCGATTCGCGCAGCAGGCCTATCTCGACTACGCGATCTCGGTGGTCAAGGGCCGGGCGCTGCCCGACGGCTCGGATGGATTGAAGCCGGTGCAGCGGCGCATCCTGTACGCGATGAATGCGATGGGCCTTGCCGCCGGCGCGCGTCCCGTGAAATCTGCGCGTGTGGTCGGCGATGTGCTCGGCCGTTATCACCCGCACGGCGATCAGGCGGCGTATGACGCGATGGTGCGCATGGCGCAGAACTTTTCGCTGCGCTATCCGCTGATCGACGGGCAGGGTAACTTCGGCAGCCGCGACGGTGACGGCGCCGCGGCCATGCGTTACACCGAAGCGCGCCTGACGCCCATTGCGCGCCTTCTGCTCGACGAGATCGACGAAGGCACCGTCGACTTCATGCCGAACTACGACGGCTCGACGCAGGAGCCGCGGCTGTTGCCGGCGCGCCTGCCGTTCGTGCTGTTGAACGGCGCATCGGGCATCGCGGTCGGCATGGCGACCGAAATTCCTTCGCACAATCTGCGCGAAGTGGCCGCGGCAACGCTGTTGCTGTTGGCCGATCCAAAGGCGACGCTGACGGAAGTTTTGCGTGCGATACCCGGCCCCGATTTTCCGGGCGGAGGCCAGATCATTTCGGCGCGCGACGATATTCGCGACGTGTACGCCAGCGGCCGAGGCAGCGTCAAAGTCCGCGCGCGCTTCGAATTCGAGGAGCTCGCGCGCGGCCAGTGGCAATTGATCGCGACCGAACTGCCGCCGGGGGCATCGACGCAGCGCGTGCTCGAAGAGATCGAGGAGCTGACCAATCCGAAGATCCGCGCCGGCAAAAAGGCGTTGACCGCCGAACAGCAGCAGACAAGGCAACTGATGCTGTCGGTGCTCGAAAAGGTACGCGATGAGTCGAGCAAGGATGCCGCGGTGCGTCTGGTGTTCGAGCCGCGCACGTCGCGAATCGATCGCGCAGAGTTCACGCGGATATTGCTTGCGCACACCAGCCTGGAGGGAAGCAGCCCGATCAACCTGGTGATGATCGGCGGCGACGGCCGGCCGCGCTGCAAGCCGCTGACCGAAGTGCTGCTCGAGTGGATCGAGTTTCGCATCGCCACCGTACGCCGCCGCTCGCAGCACCGATTGCAGAGAGTCGAGGACCGGATCCACATTCTCGAAGGCCGGCAACTGGTGCTGCTGTCGATCGACAAGGTGATCATGCTGATTCGCAACTCGGACGAGCCGAAGCCGGACCTGATCAAGGCGTTCAAGTTGTCGGAGCGGCAAGCTGACGACATTCTCGAATTGCGCCTGCGGCAACTGGCGCGGCTGGAAGGTTTCCGCATCGATCAGGAGTTGGCAGAGCTGCGCAAGGAGCAATCGAGCCTTGGAAAACTGCTCGGCTCGCAAGCCGCATTGCGCAAGCTGGTCGGCCGGGAAATCGAAGACGATGCAAAGAAGTATGGCGACAAAGATCCGCGTCGCACGTTGATCGAAGCGGCCGAACGCGCCACCGTCGACGTCAAGGTCACCGACGAGCCGGTCACGGTGATCATGTCCGAAAAAGGATTCGTTCGCGCGCGTATCGGGCATGGTCACGACCCGGCACAGTTCGCATTCAGGACCGGCGATGCGCTATATGAAGCATTCGAGTGCCGCACCGTCGATTCGCTGGTCGCGGTCGGCAGCAACGGCCGTGTTTACACCGTGCCGGTGCGGGAGTTGCCGTCGGCACGCGGCGACGGTGCTCCGGTCACATCGATGATCGAACTGGCGGCCGACACTCGGCTGGTCGGCTACGCGGCCGGAGCACCCTCGCAGCCGATGTTGCTGGCAACGAGCAACGGTTTAGGTTTTGCAGCGGCGCTTGCAGATATGTCATCGCGGCAGCGCGCGGGCAAGC
>CAZKNV010000422.1:0-2250 GCA_964554145.1 uncultured Burkholderiaceae bacterium | reverse complement strand
GCGTTCTCCACCAGCGTCAACAGCGTCATCGGCGGGCAGCGCAGATCCAGAGTTGCCTCATCGACATTCCACGTGAACTGGAGCCGATCGGGCATGCGCAGATGCATCAGTTCCAGATAGGCACGCACCAGCTGCAGCTCCTGCCCGAGCGTGGTGACCGGCTCGTGCAGGCGCGGCACGGCAGCGCGCAAGTAGGCGATCAAACTCCCGAGCACCTTTGGCGCTTGCGGCGAGCCGGCATCCACCAGTGCTTGCACGTTGGCCAAGGTGTTGAACAGGAAGTGCGGCTGCACCTGCGCTTGCAACAGACGCATGCGGGTGTCGAGCGCCTGGCGCTCCAGTTCGCTGCGCTCGAGGTCGAAGGCCAGGGCTTGGCTGCGTGCGAAGGCTTCGCGCTGGCGCACCATCGCCCCGAGCGCGATCCAGGGTGCG
Source organism: uncultured Burkholderiaceae bacterium (assembly GCA_964554145.1). Lineage (GTDB taxonomy): Bacteria > Pseudomonadota > Gammaproteobacteria > Burkholderiales > Burkholderiaceae_F > JACCZX01. Next base: position 1,818 of record CAZKNV010000422.1, on the reverse strand, counting down.
ACCAGCACGCCCGTGAAAGTCAGGATGCCAAAGCCAGTGAGCCGTGCGGGGTTCGCCGCGAACTGCGGATGGCCGCCCGTCGTCAACCAATACGCGAACAGTGCACCGAGCGGCACCGCGACCACGACGCCCAGTAGCTGCAGGGCCCAGCGCGCCATCCATTTTGGCAGGCGCGCGGGCCATTGCTCGAACAGCCCGAACACCAGCATGGCAAACAGGCCGACCAGCAAAGCGCGACCGACGACGATGCTCGTCGGTGACGTGGAGGGCACGGTGTTCAACAACCCGAGCAACGTCGAAATGCCCAGCGTGAACAGCACACGCCGCCAGCCCAGCATCAGAGCCAGGCCATGCGGCTTTGCGTTAACAGCAGCGAGGACCATTGGGCGACGATAGTCCAGAGGTTGCTGTGTTCGGGAGTTGCCGCTATTTGCGTGCGACGAACGACGCCCCTAGAGGATTGAGTGACTGTTCAGCCGCGCCTCAGATAACAGAAGCACCCCTGTCAGTGGTTGCACGCCGGGTGAGGCCCGATCTGACGGTGTTGTCGGTCGGCCCAGCGTTCTAATTTTTTTGAGAACCTACATGCCAGTGCCGCCGCTGCTGTCTAGGCGGCTGCCGGCGCCACGCCGGCTCGCTGCGCCAGTTCGCGCCACAGCCGCGGCATTGCGGCCGCTTCGCGCTTCATCATGACCCACGCGGGCTGCTCGGAGGTCTCGGACGCAGGGCCGAGGCTGGCCTCCACCAGCGCCCGGTCGGTGGTCGCGTCGACGACGAACACGCAACGGCCGGCCGCGCCCAGCGCGCTCAACTGCTCGAGCTCAAAGACGCAGCCGGCATTGGCTTTGGTAAATCCACGCAGGTCCATCAGCACGACGCGCGCGCGTTCGACCAGCGAGCGCAGCGCCGGCCGCCAGGTATTGTCGAAACAAAAAAACTCGCCGACGCGAAAGCGGCCGTCAGGATCGGCTCCGGCATCGAGCGCCTGCAGCCGACGAGCGAGATCGGTGGCGCCGGAGACGTAGCGCGACTCGATGTCGCCGCGCACGAAGGCGAGCGCCTCGTCGACGTCAACCGAAAGCAGCGCGAGGTCGGCACCGGCAATCATCGCTACCGGCCCTTCGAAGCGCCAGCGTTCGGCCACGCGGTCGAACAGCCTTTCCGTACGGTCCTGGAAGCCGAAGACACGCAGCAGCAGCATCGTCGGCCCCCCGGCTCGAGCGCCAAGCCCGCCGGCGCGCAGTCCCACGCGCACCGTGATCCAGTAGATCGCGAACGCGGCGCCGCTGACGACGATCGCCGTGGCAGCGCCGTAGTTCCATAGCGAAACACAGTGATAGGCAACGATGATCGCCCACCACGAGTCAACAATCAGTTGCACGTTGCTGAATCCGCGCTGCTGGTAGCGGCGCTCCAGATACAGCAACAGCCACCATGCGAGAAGGCCGACCGGAAGGCTTAACAACAGGAACAGCAGCGCCGGTCCCGTAAACGCCCCGATATTCATCACCAGCCACATCAGCATCGGGTTCGCTTTGGAGATGTCCTGCACATTCGCCATCTGCCAGCGGTTGAAGCCGAGCAGCAGAAAGCTCAGCAGTATCGCCATGACCAGGATGACCGGCAGGAGGTTGCGCACGCGACGCCGGCCGGTGATATAGACGAGTGCGAGCGGCGGGATCGCGTTAAGTAGGAACAGCCCGGAGCCCTGCCAGGCATTGGCTCCCAGGCCCGCCATCGAGGGGTTGCCGGCCATCAATCTGACGAGTGCGGGAAGCGCGGTGGCCGACAACACGACCAGCAACCATGCGGCGATCA
>CAZKNV010000421.1:0-2252 GCA_964554145.1 uncultured Burkholderiaceae bacterium | reverse complement strand
TGTTCCGGTCGTACGCATCGATCGAAAACTTGCAGTCCATCGTCATCGGCTGCGGTTTGGGCACCGACGATGCGGCACGGCGTGCGCTGCAATGGGCGTTGGACAGCGATGCGTCACTCGTTATCGATGCGGATGCGCTTAACTTGCTGGCACGCGGTCCCGCGCTCAGCGAGTATCTTTCTGCTCGCAGCGCGCCCACGGTGCTGACACCACATCCACTCGAGGCGGCACGCCTGCTCGAATTGTCAGCCAGCGATATCCAGGGCGATCGCATCGCGTCAGCGCGCGAGCTGGCAAGCCGCTATCGCAGCATCGTTGCGCTAAAGGGCGCCGGCTCGATCATCGCCGACACGCACGGCCGCTGTGCAATCAACCCAACCGGCGGTCCTGCGCTCGCCACCGCGGGCACCGGCGATGTGCTCGCCGGACTATTGGGCGGTTTGATCGCACAAGGCTTTGAGTCGTGGCAGGCATCGCTGGCGTCCTTGTGGCTGCATGGTCGCAGCGTCAATAATGGCGGCGATGCTGGATTAGTGGCTAGCGATATCGCATTCCGCGCCGCCAAAGTGCTTATCGACTTGCGGAGCAACAACCTAAGTCGCTAGAGCTAGGCCACGGAAACGGCGTCCATCACGCGTCCGGCATGCAATTCAATCTGGCGCCCGCAGCGCCGCGCGATATCAGGATCGTGCGTCACCAACAGCAACGTCGACCCGCGCTCGCGATTAAGCTGGAACATCAGCTCGATCACCGCCTCTCCGGTGCGCGCATCGAGGCTACCGGTGGGCTCATCGGCCAGCAGCAATGGCGGCCGCAACACGAACGCTCGCGCCAACGCAACTCTTTGTTGCTCCCCGCCGGACAAATATTTTGGATAGTGCGATAACCGTTCACCCAGCCCGACTCGCTGCAGCAGCGTGCGCGCAGCGTCGATCGGAGATGCATCGTCCGGCGATCGTCCTGTCAACTCGAGCGGCAGCAGAACGTTTTCCAGGGCATTCAGGTGCGGCAACAACTGGAACGACTGGAACACGAATCCCACGCGTTCCGCCCGCAGCGCTGCCCGGCCGTCTTCATCGAGCGCGAATAAATCCTGGCCAAAGATACGCACCGAGCCCGCCGTCGGAACATCGAGCCCGGCGAGCAGTCCGAGTAACGTGGATTTTCCAGACCCAGAGGCGCCGACAATGGCAACCGTTTCGCCGGCCGCGACTACCAGATTGATATCATCCAGAATCGTCAAAGTGCCGGTGGCGTCCTGCACGATCTTGCTTAAGTTGCGCGCCTCGACCGCGATCGCTTTTTCTTCATTCATCTCGTGCGCAGAAATTTCCTGATTAGAGCTGGTTGGGCCGTGGCAGCGGTGCTGTGCGCCGTCGCATTCAATACACCGGCGCTCGGCGCAGCGACTGCACGGTCGAGCAAGGCGATGAAGGCAGACGTGCGCCCGGTGATCCTTGTGCTTGGCGACAGCCTGTCGGCGGAGTACGGTTTACAGCGAGGCAGCGGATGGGTTCAACTGCTTGCAAACCGGTTGCAGCAAAGCGGCTCGAATTATACGGTCGTCAATGCAAGCATCAGCGGTGACACCACGAGCGGAGGTCGCACCCGCTTGCCTGCCTTGCTAAAGCAGCATCGCCCGGCAATCGTCGTCATCGAGCTCGGCGGCAATGATGGATTACGCGGATTGCCGGTGGCTCGCATGCAGGACAACCTCGCTGCAATGATTCGCGCCAGCCAGGCGGCAGGCGCGGGCGTCGTAGTGGCAGGAATTCGCATTCCTCCCAATTACGGGCGCGACTATACGGAGCGCTTTTATGGCGCGTTCGCCAACGTCGCCAAGCAGTACAACACTGCGCTGGTGCCGTTCCTGCTCGACGGCTTTTCCGATTCGGCGGATTTTTTCCAGACCGATCGAATCCACCCGAGCGCGCAGGCACAGGCAAGAATTCTGCAAACCGTGTGGCCGGTGCTGGAATCACTGCTGTTTGCAAAGGCGACACGGTGAGAGCCAGGTGGTGACGCCCGATCGTTCGGCGTGGTTCGAGCGCGCGGTAATTTCGGCCGCCGATGCGCTGGCAGATCTGAAGAGCTTTGATTCGATCATCGACGTTCGCAGCGAAACCGAGTTTGCGCTGGACCACCTGCCGGGCGCGATCAATTGCCCGGTGCTTACCGATCGCGAACGGGTCGAAGTCGGCACGATGGACCGGCAGCAATCGTCGTTCGAAGCGCGCCGGCGCGGCGCCGTG
>CAZKNV010000420.1:0-2261 GCA_964554145.1 uncultured Burkholderiaceae bacterium | reverse complement strand
GGTGTCATCGCGCCTCTCCTTGGGGTCGATGCGGATCGATGCGGACCCAGCCGGCTGCGACGCTCAAGAGTCTGGCGACGTCGCGCTTGACGCCGTTCGGCTCGGCATTCTTCGGCCAGCGCAGCATCAGATTGCCACTCGGATCGATGACCCAGATGTGGTCTTGCAGCCGCGCGTCCGCAGCGTCGGGTAGTGCAAGGAAATTCCGTAACGATTGCAGCGGCGCACGAATGAAATGCGTGCCTTCATATTCACGCATCAGCATGATCGATAGCGGCACATGATCGGAAATCAGCCATACGCGTTCGATCTGATCGCGATCCTTGCCGGTCATCGTGCGCTGCTGCCGCATCATCAGCAGCTTGTCTTCGCAGCGCCGGTCGCAATGACCGCTGTCGACCATGATGAACACCCAGCGGCCGCGCAATTCCCGCAAGTCGAAGGCAGTGCCGTCGAGCTCGGTCAGCGGCAGCGCCGGCGTCGGCCGCTGCGGCTCTATCAGCGTTCCGTAGTTGGTACGGCCGGAGGGCGGGGCAACGTAGTAAGCGATATATGCCGCCGCGATCGGCAAAATTGTGATCGCTACCAGCACATATAGCGGAAGGTAACGCCGCCAGTGCGTTTTCATCACCGTCGCCACGCTTTCCAACCGAAGAAAACGGCAAGCGCCGCGATCAATGCCGCGAGCGAATACCACTGGAACGCGTAGCCACGATGCTTCTCAACTCCGCTCGCCGGCCGCGGCCACTCGCGCCGCAAGCCATGCGCTGCGTTTTCACTCTGAGAATCGCCGCTCTGCTGAACTACAAAGCGCGCAACGCTGCGGCCGGTCGCTTGTTCGTAGGCCGAGTAGTCGAGGTTCTGCCACACACCCGGCACGCGATGCTCGGGCTTGCCGCCGAGTTCAAGCAGTACCGATGGCCGAGCGACGGCCAGTCCTTCGACGTTGACGCGACCCGAAGGCGGCATTGCCGCCGCAACTCGCGCGCGATCCTGCATGTCATGCGCTTTCCAGCCGCGATCGATAAGCACCGCGGGCAGCCCATCGCCGATCACCAGCGGCGTGATGACGTAGAACCCCACGACGCCGTCGAGCATTCGATTGTCCAGATATACGGTGCCGGCAGGATCGAACATGCCGCTCGCGCGAATTTTGCGCGGCAATGCGGTTGCAGCGCTTTCGATCGATACGCGCGAGGCAACGATATCGATGGGCTCTGCCCGTTCAGCCGCGTCGGCTTGCGCCTGCAATGCCAGCTTTGCATCGCCGCGCCGAGTCTGCCAGTTTCCCAGCGAAATTGCCGTAGCAATGCCGATCGCCGCTGCAACGAAGGCAATGATCAGCTTCCTGCGCGGCATAATTCCCAACTCTCGCGAATCGTCGACATGCGAATCATCATCGTTCTCGCCTTGGCCGGCATTCTGTTGTCGCTCGGCTCGGCACTGGTCTATCTGATTCGTGACAAGGGCACGACCAATCGCACCGTGAACGCGCTCACGGTCCGGGTCGGTATCTCGGTGGCGCTGTTTCTGTTCATTCTGTTCAGCTATTGGATGGGCTGGATCGAACCGCGTTCGTTTGGAACTTAGCGGCGAAACGAAGGCGGCGCTGCAGCGCCGCCACGTGATTGCAATGTCCTCTACAGCCAGTAGACGACGATATAAAGCCCGACCCAGACGACGTCGACGAAGTGCCAGTACCAGGCAGCCGCTTCAAACGCGAAATGCTGATCCGGCTTGAAATGGCCGCGGATCAGTCGCAGCAGCACGACCGACAACATGACCGCCCCCAGAAACACGTGAAAGCCGTGAAAGCCGGTCAGCATGAAAAATGTCGAGCCGAAGATGCCCGATGACAGCCGCAGATTCAGGTCTCGGTAGGCATGGATGTACTCATACGCCTGCACGCCGAGGAATGTCACCCCCAGCAGGATCGTGATCGCGAGCCACAAGATCGTTCTAGGGCGATGGTTGGCGCGCAGCGCGTGGTGCGCGATCGTTATCGTCACACCGGAGGACAGCAGCAACGCAGTGTTGATCGTCGGCAGCCAGAATGGGCCGAAAGTCGTGAATGGATCAACCGTCCCGGCTGGCCCCGCATGCGGCCAGGTGGCAACGAAATCGGGCCATAGCAGTTGGTGGTCGAAGTCCCCCAGCAGCGGCGCACTGATAACGCGGGCATAAAAAAGCGCGCCGAAAAACGAAGCGAAAAACATCACTTCGGAAAAGATGAACCAGCTCATTCCCCAGCGGAACGAGAT
>CAZKNV010000419.1:0-2262 GCA_964554145.1 uncultured Burkholderiaceae bacterium | reverse complement strand
TTGGATATCCGCAAACTGCAACGCCTCGTCGTCGACGCACTGGAAGACGTCAAGGCGCACGACATCAAGGTCTTCAACACCACCGGCTTATCCGACATGTTCGAGCGCGTCGTTGTCGCCAGCGGCACATCGAACCGGCAGACCCGCGCGCTGGCGTCATCGGTGGTTGAAAAGGTCAAGGAAGCCGGCGGCGACATCGTCAGCGTCGAAGGTGCGGATGCCGGCGAATGGGTACTGGTCGACTGCAATGAGGTGATCGTGCACATCATGCAACCGGCCTATCGCGCGTACTACAACCTGGAAGAAATATGGGGTGACAAGCCGGTGCGGCTCAAGTCTGCTGCGGCAAAGACGAAAAAGTCATTACACAGGGCGAAAACGTCACGTACCGCATAACAGGCAATGAGGATCACGATCGTTGCGGTCGGGCAGCGGCAACCGGCATGGGCCGATGCAGCAGTTAACGACTATCTCGCCCGCCTTCCCGCGGAGTTGAAAGTGGAACTGAAACAGGTGAAAGCCGCGACTCGTAGCGGCAACGTTCCGCTGGCACGGCTGTTGGGTGCGGAGGCAGCGCGCATCCGCGCCGCGGTGCCGAGCGGCGCCTGGCTGATTGCGCTCGACGAGCGCGGCAAGGATTGGACGACGCAACAGCTGGCCGATCATCTGCAGCACTGGCGCGATGCGGCAGAAGATGTGGCGTTCGCGATCGGCGGCGCAGATGGACTCGATCAAGGTCTGAAGCACGACGCCCGGATGCTGGTCCGGCTTTCCAGCATGACGTTGCCGCACGCATTGGCGCGCGTCGTACTCGCCGAGCAGCTCTATCGCGCGTGGTCGATGCTGGCCGGCCATCCGTATCACCGAGCGTAGGCGCTAGAGACTACTTATGCCCGGCACGCTCTACCTCGCATCGCGCAGCCCGCGCCGGCGCGAATTGCTGAAACAGATCGGCGTGAAGTTCGATCCGCTGTTGCTGCGACTGGCGAATCCGCGCGGGCCCGATGTCGACGAATCGCAGCACGACGGAGAGTCGTGCACCGACTACGTCGAGCGTACTGCACGCGAGAAAGCGGCCTTTGGGCTGGATGTGTTGCGCATGCGATCGATGCTGTATCGGCCGGTGCTGTCGGCCGACACAGCGGTTATCGTCGATGGCGTCATTCTCGCCAAGCCGGCGAACGTTGAGCAGGCACGCGACTTCATGCGCAGATTGTCCGGCCGCGTGCACGAGGTGCGCACGGTGGTCGCACTTGCGATGGAAGGCTCATTAACGACCGCGACGTCGGTCTCGGAGGTCACCTTGCGGGCGCTGACCGAACCTGAAATCGAGCGCTATTGCGCCACGACCGAACCGTACGACAAGGCGGGCGGCTACGCGATTCAGGGGCTCGCCGCAATTTTCATAGAACGCATTGAGGGCAGTTACTCCGGCGTTATGGGGCTGCCCTTATTCGAAACAGCGCGCTTACTGTCGCAAGCAGGGCTGAAAGTGCTGTGATGGGGAAGAAAACGGCGCAGATCGCGCCGTCTTCTTCGTGATGCTTTAGAGAGCCCTGACTTACTTCTTCATCTTTTCCTTGTTCATCATGTCGGCGCACATGGTGTCTTTCTTCGCGTCCTTTTTCGTGGCGTCTTTTTTCGCCATCGCCGTGTAGTCGTTGCACTCCTGCATGCTCATCGGCTTGGGGGCCGCCGGAGCCGGCTTCTTGTCTTGGGCCGCGACGCCCCCCGCAGCTAACGCCAAACAGGTGCAGAAAAAGGAAGCGGTAATGGTTTTCATAGTTATCTCCAAGTCTAATTGGCGAAGTTAGTTCTGACATACCCGGCTTCTCTGAGCCAGGGGCATTTTTACATGCATTCGCAGCATAACCCGGCCAGAGTCACGCTTTCAACCTGTCTAGGGTCGCGGGAATGGCAGGGTGCGGGCGCTGCGCTACCCTCGCCCTGATGGAAGACATCCTGATCAACATAACGCCGCAGGAAACGCGCGTCGCGGTCCTGCTGGCCGGGGTGGTTCAAGAGCTGCACATTGAGCGCAGCGCGTCGCGCGGCATCGTCGGCAACATCTATCTGGGAAGAGTCGCGCGTGTGCTGCCGGGGATGCAATCGGCGTTCGTCGATATCGGGCTTGAACGTGCAGCGTTCCTGCATGTGGCCGACATCTGGGAGTATCGGCAGGTCACGCAGGAAAGGCCGCTGCCGATCGAGCGCCTGATTCACGAAGGTGAAACCATCCTGGTGCAGGTGGTCAAGGACCCG
>CAZKNV010000418.1:0-2272 GCA_964554145.1 uncultured Burkholderiaceae bacterium | reverse complement strand
CCTGGGTGTCTCGGCGGGCGTGATACTCGTGGTTGGACTTTTGCGCGTGTTTTATTTCGAGAAGGGCGCGTCGTACTACTTTCATAACGGGTCTTTCATCGCAAAGCTTTCGCTCTTTGTTCTGGTCGCGCTGCTATCGATTTATCCGACTGCCCAGTTTCTGTCCTGGCGCCGCGCGATAAAGCAACAGCAGCCTCCGGACGTGAGTCCGCAAAAGCTGCGTGCGATTCGCGCCATCATTCATTGGGAGCTGGCAGGAATCGTCCTCATTATTCTGTTCGCCGCGCTGATGGCGCGCGGTGTTGGCTTCGCGGGGTGACCACAAGCGTATGGGAGCCGACGAGAGTGAATCTGCGGATCGGCGCTCGCTCGAAAAGATCACCACGCTGACGCTAGAGCACTATAACCAGCGCGCCGAGGACTTTCGCGATGGCACGCGCGATCACGACGTCAGCCAGAACATCGATGCGTTGCTGCGTCATATCGAGGGCGAGCCGCCATTTTCGATTCTCGATCTCGGTTGCGGGCCGGGGCGCGATCTGAAGACGTTCACCGCACTTGGCCACATCCCAACCGGGTTGGAGGGCGCGGCGCGCTTTGTGCAGATGGCGCGCGCGGATACCGGTTGTGAAGTATGGCAACAGGATTTTCTGGCGCTCGATCTGCCGGATGCGCATTTTGATGGTGTCTTCGCCAACGCCGCGTTGTTTCATGTGCCATCCGAGCAGTTGCCGCGTGTGCTGCGGCAGTTGTATGCGACCTTGAAGCCGCGCGGCGTGCTGTTCAGTTCGAACCCGCGCGGCGCCAACGAGGAAGGATGGAATCGCGGCCGCTATGGTGCGTATCACGATCTCGCCGCGTGGCGGCGCTGGATGACCGATGCCGGCTTCATCGAGCTTGAACACTATTACCGTCCGCCGGGACTGCCGCGTGAACAGCAACCGTGGCTCGCGAGCGTGTGGCGGCGACCGGACTGATACTCAGTTCGTCCGCTTGCCCGCGGCGTTGAACGGATCACTACATAGGCGAGCATTCCGCAGGAGGCAGGCACGATGCTTCAACTGGTCATTGAGCAACGCCGCAAGGATCTGGGCGGATTCGAAGTAGGGCGGTTGCTGCCGTTCGCCAAGCGCCGCATGATCGGCCCGTTTATTTTCTTCGATCATTTCGGCCCGGCGGATTTTCCACGCGGCATCTCGCGCGCGGTCGATGTGCGCCCACATCCGCACATCGGCCTGTCGACGGTGACGTATCTGTTCGAGGGCGAGATCATGCATCGCGACAGCGTCGGCTCCGAACAGTCGATCCGTCCCGGCGAAGTGAACTGGATGGTGGCGGGCCGCGGCATCACACACTCCGAGCGCTTCGAAAAAGCGCGCGCCGAGGGCGGGCCGATGCACGGCATTCAGGCATGGGTCGCGCTGCCGCGCGAGGACGAAGAAACCGATCCGGACTTCGCCAACTATGCGGGCGATGCGTTACCGGCGAACGAGGAAAGTGGCGTATGGACGCGGCTGATCGCCGGCGAACTCGGCGGCACGCGAGCGGGCGCAAGAACACATTCGCCGATGTTCTATGCACATGTGAGGCTGGCCGAACGTGCATCGATATCGTTGCCCGACGAATATTCTGAGCGTGCGGCGTTCGTCGTGTCCGGCACGGTCACGGTCGATGGACGCGAATTCACCAGCGGCCAGATGCTGGTGTTCGCGCCCGGCAAGGAAGCAATCGTTACGGCGAAATCGCCCGCGATCCTGATGATCCTCGGCGGCGAGCCGCTGGGCGAGCGCTACATTGAATGGAACTTCGTATCGTCATCAAAAGAAAGAATCGAGCAGGCCAAGGCCGATTGGCGCGCCGGGCGCATGAAGCTGCCAGACCTCGATCACGACGAGTTCATTCCGCTGCCGCCGGATCCGCCGCCGCCGGCGAATCCGATGTCTTGACCGTCGTCCGCGGGCAACTGGGGCTTATCGCGCTCCTTGCTGACCAGACACAGGAAGCCGAGCGCGCTGTCGGGCGCAGCGTGAAACTGATGCCACGTCAGCGGATCGACGGTCACCAGGTCGCGTTCGGCAATCGGTTGCACCTCGTTCCCGATGCGCACGGTGCCCCGGCCGCGCAGGAGCAGCACCGCATGCGTGTGCTGATGCCGTTCCAGCGTCGAATAACCGCCGGGTGCGATCTCGAAGTAACGCAGTTCACACGCTTGATCGGGTGGCGAGAACAGCACCTGCCGCGTGATGTCCTTGAACGGCGCGCTGCCTTCGGC
>CAZKNV010000417.1:0-2292 GCA_964554145.1 uncultured Burkholderiaceae bacterium | reverse complement strand
AATAGCGGACAATTCATGTGCTACCAAACCGGACAGTTGTATTTGTTCCTAACAGTGGCTACACGGTGCGGGATCGCTGCGGCTACGTGATTGATTCTTTAAATGTGCGCGCGTAACTGATCGATTGCTAGATCGCTAATTTTGTTTTCACACGGCAGGGGTCACAGGTTCGAACCCTGTACCACCCACCATGACTAAGTATTCAATGCGATTCTTCAACCGGCGGTTCGACCGCTAGCATCGATCGGTTCGCACTGAGCGCAGGGCGCAGCAAGCTAAATCGCTTCGATCCTATCGGCGATCAGTACGTACGACACGATGACGCCGTCGCATTCGACTTCGCATCCCACCAGGCGCTGCAGTGCCGAGTCGGCGTAAGTCGGGCCGTCGCGGCGGCGCAGGACGTAGCGCGCCGCACTCGTTTCGAGAAACACCGCGATGCGCTCACTCTTGCTGCCGCGTGCGAAGGGTCCCTCCGCCACATGGCCGCGTAGCGCGTGCACGCGCACCGGTTCGCTCATTGATTTCGATCGGGATTTGCGGCCGGCCATCAGCGCTGGTAGTAGACACGGTAAGCGACGATGCGCTCGTTGGCTTCACGTGCGATGACGGCGACACGCGAACCGACATCGGCCTTGTCGAGATGATCGGCAGTCGTGACGAGCAGGTGATATTTGTCTGCAAGATTTTCGGCTCCGCGCTCTGCGCGCTTGGCCCCTCGCATGGCCCCTGTCAAGGCCATCGGGCCTTGCACCGCGAACGCCGTAAACGATGCGGTCGGCGGCGCGCCGATTTGTCGCGCAATCCGGCTCAACGTGCGTCGGACGTTGGCCGAGCACGTCGACGCAACAGGTTGCGATGCCGTCGGCTTCGCATCGCCCAACAGTTGCCCGATCCGTTCGGTATTCGCGCGCCGCGCCGCGCGCACACTGCGCTTGCTGACGGCCGGCGCAATGGCGGGCGGAACGCGCGTCGCCGAGCTGATCTGCACCGGATGCACGCTCGGATCGGCGAGCAGATAAAACTGCGCCAGCGTCTTCAGATCGATCGGATCGAGCTCGCTGACCTGCTCCACATAGCGCTGTTGCGCCTTCAGGGCCGCCAGGCCAAGCGACAGTCCGGCCTGGACTTCGAGCAGGAAGTATTGCGTGATCAGGTCGGCGGCGCCGTTGCCTTCGGCCGGGCCATAGGCGATCGTCGTGCTGCCGAAGCATCCGTAAGCTTTCTGCGCAAGATACGTCTGGCAGATCGGCGTCGGCAGTTCGAGGGCTACCGAGTCGTACAGCTCGGCGCCATAGCAGCATTCGACCGCGGCCACCGTACCTTCGCGAATTCGCCCGCGCACGTCTTTCGAATCGAGCGCAACGGGCATGCTTCGCGCATCGTCGCCGTAAAAGCGCGGATCGGCCAGGGCGCCATGGCAGTTGATGAAGTGGCTGCGTGGGCCGAGCTTGCGGCTGGCGGCAGCGCTGCCGGTGGGCGGAGCGAGCAGCAGTTTGCGCGCGTTGCCGAAAATGTTCGTCAGCGACAGCGTGCTGGATTTTTTCCATACTTGCGCCGATAACGCGAAGTAGTCGAGATACTGCGCCAGCGGGCGCGGCTTGTACGTCGCGGCTGTCGCAAGACACGCAAGCAAGTGCGACGGCTCGCGCGCACCCGTCATGTCCGGCAAGCGGCCGATCACGCGCGTCGGCCCGATGAATTTGGCGATGTCGCGCGAATACGGCGTATCGCACGCATACGGCAAATCACCCCACGCCACCGGATCGTCTTCCTGGTCATCCGCGTACACCGGATTTTTCGGATCCTGGTGCGGCACAACGTCGACCGAGCCGAGAACCATCAGGTAGTGCGGCTGCAGCGCTCGATGCAGTGCGTCGACCGCGCGCTTGTTCTGGCGTGCGCTCGAAGCGTCGGTCACCGCCGTGCCGTACTGCTTCATCGCGGCGCTATCGAGCGCGATCAGTCGCGTTATCAAGCCGCGCTTGCGATCGGCCGCGATCAGCATCTTGACCGCCGCCATCACTTTCGCCAGCCCGCGCGCGCCGTACTTGTTGCGCAGCGCTGCGCGATTGGTGACGATCAGCTTGTCGAGCATGAGGCAAGTTACCATGTACCGATGAGCGAAGTACGAACGAGGATCGCGCCCAGCCCGACCGGAATGCTGCATCTGGGCACCGCTCGCACGGCGCTTTTCTGCTGGGCGTTCGCGCGCCATCACGGCGGCAAGTTCATTTTGCGCATTGAAGACACCGACCTCGAGCGCTCGACCGAACAGGCGGTGCAGGTGAT
>CAZKNV010000416.1:0-2305 GCA_964554145.1 uncultured Burkholderiaceae bacterium | reverse complement strand
ATGAACGGCGCCTCGCCTTCCTTCAGCGAAATCGAGTTGACGATGCACTTGCCCTGCACGCACTTCAGCCCGGCTTCGATCACGCTCCACTTCGAGCTGTCGATCATCACCGGCACTCTAGCGATATCGGGTTCTGACCCGATCAGTTTCAGGAAGCGCGCCATCGCAGCCGCCGAGTCGAGCATCGCTTCGTCCATGTTGACGTCGATGATCTGTGCGCCGGACTCCACCTGCTGCCGTGCAACCGTGACCGCCTCTTCGTATTGCTCGTTCAGAATGAGTCGCGCGAACGCCTTCGATCCGGTGACATTGGTGCGCTCGCCGACATTGACGAACAACGACTCGTCGCTGATCGCCACCGGCTCCAGACCGGACAGCCGCATCAGCGGCGGCACTTTCGGTATCACGCGAGGAGCAAGACCTTCGATCGCCAGCGCCGTCGCACGAATGTGCTCCGGTGTCGTTCCGCAGCAGCCGCCGGCAATGTTCACGAAGCCGGCTTGCGCGAATTCCTTAAGCAGACTCGATGTGACGTCGGCGGTTTCATCGAAACCGGTTTCGCACATCGGGTTAGGCAGTCCGGCATTCGGATACACGCTGATGAACGTGTCGGCCAATGTGGCCAATTCTTCGATGTACGGCCGCATCAACGCTGCGCCGAGCGCGCAATTCAAGCCGACCGTCAGCGGTTGGGCATGCCGCACCGAGTTCCAGAACGCTTCGACCGTTTGACCCGACAAAATGCGCCCCGACGCGTCGGTCACCGTGCCGGAAATCATCAGCGGCACCCGTGGTTGACCCAAATGAGCGCGCCGTTCGAACTCCGCATCGATCGCGAACAATGCAGCCTTTGCATTCAACGTGTCGAAGATCGTTTCGACGATCAGCAGATCGACACCGCCGTCGAGCAATCCGCGCGCTTGTTCGCCGTACGACGCCACCAGCTCGTCGAACGTGACGTTGCGTGCGCCCGGATCATTGACGTCGGGTGAGATCGACGCGGTCTTCGGCGTCGGGCCGAGCGCGCCGACGACAAAACGTGGCCTTTGATCTGTCGAATATTGTGTGCACGCTGCCTTCGCGATTCTGGCCGCCTCGACGTTGATGTCGTAAGCAACATGCGCCAACCCGTAGTCCTGTTGCGCGACCGAAGTCGCACCGAACGTATTCGTTTCGATCAGATCGGCGCCCGCCTCCAGATACGCCTGATGGATCTCGCGCACGATATCGGGCTGCGTCAACGACAGCAGATCGTTGTTGCCCCGAACGTCGATTGGATGATCGGTAAAACGCGTGCCACGGAAATCCGCTTCCGAGAGCTTGTAGCGCTGGATCATCGTGCCCATTGCACCGTCCAGCATCAGGATGCGGCGCTCGAGCAATGAGCGCAGTTGCTCTTCAACGTGGTTCATGCCGCGAATTGTATCGAGCGGCCCGCGCGACGTTAGATCAGTGCGTTGATTGCTTAATGAGATCGGCCGCCTTTTCCGCGATCATGGTCACCGGCGCATTGGTGTTGCCTGAAATCAACGTCGGCATTACAGACGCATCGACAACTCGAAGCTGATCGATGCCACGCACCCGCAATTGAGTATCGACCACGGCACGATCGTCCGAGCCCATGCGGCAGGTTCCGACCGGGTGATAAATAGTGTCGGCGCGCTCGCGGATTGCTTGCCGAATGTCGTCGTCGCTGTGCACTTTTGAAAAGTACAGCTCTCGCGAGAGGTTGCCGCCGTCGTAATCGGCAAATGCGGGCTGCGCGAAGATTTTGCGTACCCATTTGAATCCACGCACCAATGTCTCGAGATCCTCGGGCTCCGATAAAAACGCGGGGTCGATCAACGGAGCCTCGCGCATATCGCGTGACGCAAGGCGCACGGTGCCGCGGCTCGCGGGCCGCAGCGCCGTTGCATGGCAACTCATGCCGTGTCCCCAGTGATACGTGCGGTTGTGGTTATCGACCATGCCGATGACGAAATGCAGCTGCACATCCGGCCGCTCGATTTCCGCCAGCGTGCGGATAAACGCACCGGCTTCCGCAAAGTTGGAGGTCAGTACGCCGCGCCGCTCGCGCCGCCAGCGCGCCATCGCTCCCAGCAACTTGACACCACCGACGACGGAGAACCCGAGCAGATCGGTATTCGCGACGCGCCGATTGATAGTGATGTCGGGATGATCATGCAGGTTGTTGCCCACGGGCAGATCGGCAACCGGCTCGATCCCGAGCTGATGCAGATGCGATCCGGGCCCGATGCCCGACACCATCAGCAGCTGCGGAGATTGCAGCGCACCGGCTGCCACC
>CAZKNV010000415.1:0-2316 GCA_964554145.1 uncultured Burkholderiaceae bacterium | reverse complement strand
CGACATAGCGAGCGCCAGAACGCTCGCGTCCAACCGCGCCGGCAATGTGAGCGCCGCCTGCGGTCGCGCGATCGCGAGGATCAAGGCCGTCAGCGCAAGCAACCACAGAACGGGGGGTGCGGCGCGGCGCAATGCGCTCGACGTTGCCTTGTGCGCGCCGCCGACGGTTTCCAGGCTTGCGAAGCGCTGCGCAGATTTTCGCCGGCGTGCGAGCAGCGCGTAATACAGCATTGCAGCAAGCGGCAGCGCTAGCAGCAACCACAGCGTCGATGGCCACAAAAACGTCAGAGCGCCGGAGTCCAGCATGGGTCTATCTATCCGACCCGCAGCGGTGTCACGCCAGCGGTCAATCGCGCGCGCCGCTTGCGCAATTGGGTGAAGCGCAGCAAAGCTTCGTCGAGCGGCTGGTCGGTCGCGAGCTCGAGGCAGTCGACACCGGCCTCGGCCAGGCCCGTGCGCAACTGCTCTTCACGTTGCTTCGCGGCCTCGGCAAAGCGTTTACGAAAGCGCCGATCATGCGTGTCGACGAAGATCTGCTCGCCGGTTTCGGCGTCCTGCATCACCACCAGGCCGATATTGGGCAAGTCGAGTTCCATCGGATCGAACAGGCGCACCGCAATCACTTCGTGCCGGCGCGCCAGATGCGCAAGCTGTCTGCCCCAACCCGGCTTGCTGATGAAATCCGACACGACGAACACGACCGAGCGCCGCTTGATCGTCGAATGCGCAATCGCCAGCAGCTCGGCAAGATCCGTTTCCTTGCCCACCGGGGCGCTTTCGCTGCGCTGCATGCGGTCAAGCACATGCAGCACGTGGCGGCGGCCGTTGCGCGCCGGAATCATTTCGTTGGCGCGATGCGTGTGCAGCACTGCGCCAACCCGATTGCCGAAGCGCGTGAACAAGCGCGCGAGCACTGCGACCAGGTCGGTCGATAGCGCGCGCTTGCGCACCTGCTGTGAACCGAAATCAACCGAGCCCGATAGATCGAGCACGAACCAGGCGGCGACTTCGCGATCTTCCTGGAACTCGCGCACGTACGGCGTTTGCAGCCGCGCGGTGACATTCCAGTCGATATAGCGCACGTCGTCGTGCAACTGGTATTCGCGTAAATCGGCCAGATCGAGCCCGAAGCCACGAAACAGCGTTCGATAGTCGCCTTGCAGCAGCCCATCGAGCCGTCGCAGCACGGTGAACTCGAGCCGCCGCAACAGCAGCTCGGAATCCGGTCGGGCGACCGGTTCGTTTGCCGCTGTCTCGCTCGGCTCCTTACGAACCCGCCGCCACCCGAACATGAGCTTCCAGCGGTTTATCCGGCGCAGGAATCGCCTGCAGGATGCGCATCACGATCTGATCCGCGCTCTGGCCGTCGGATAGCGCCTCGTAGCTCAACACCAGCCGGTGCCGCAGTACATCGGGCACCAGATCGATGACGTCTTCCGGCAATACGTAGTTGCGCGCACGCAGGAATGCCAGCGCACGCGCCCCTTCGATCATGGCGATCGTGGCGCGCGGGCTGGCGCCGAACGTGATGTAGCGCGCCATGTCCTTCAGCCCGTAGCGCTCTGGCCGGCGCGTTGCCGACACCAGTTTGACCGCGTATTGCATCAACCCCGGGTCGACATAGATCTTGCGGCACTCCTGCTGCAGCTCCAACAGTTGCGCGGTAGTGCAAACAGAACCAACGGAAGTCGCTGGACCGGTGACCCGCTCCACGATCACGAACTCTTCTTCTTCGCTCGGGTAGCCGACCACCACCTTCATCATGAAGCGATCGACCTGCGCTTCGGGCAACGGATAGGTGCCTTCGGTTTCAATCGGATTCTGCGTGGCCATCACCAAGAACGGCTCGGGCACGCGATGCGATTCGCCGGCAATCGTTACCTGGCGCTCCTGCATCACCTCGAGCAGGGCGCTTTGCACCTTGGCCGGCGCGCGATTGATCTCATCGGCCAGCAGCAAGTTGGCGAACACCGGCCCGAGCACTGTCGAGAACTCGCCGGACTTCTGGTTGTACATGCGGGTGCCGATCAGATCCGCCGGCAGTAGATCCGGCGTGAACTGAATGCGCTTGAACGATCCGCGGATCGTCTTCGCCAGCGTGTTGACCGTCAGCGTCTTGGCAAGGCCCGGCACCCCTTCGACCAGCAGATGCCCCTGCGCCAGGATCGCGACCAGCACTCTTTCGAGAAAGTGATCCTGCCCGACGACGATGCGTTTGACTTCATACAGCACGTTTTGCATCAACGCGCCGGCATTTCGGCTTGTGTAGTCGTCCACGTTTCTTTCCTGTAGTGGCCTGCTTAAAAAGGAGGGATG
>CAZKNV010000414.1:0-2318 GCA_964554145.1 uncultured Burkholderiaceae bacterium | reverse complement strand
AGCTGCTGGCGGGCCTGCTGCGCAAATCGCTGATGAATCTCCGGCGAGCGGCTATGCGCGATCGGGTTTCCGACAACTCCGTACTTGTCGATCATGTTAGAACCTATCTCATGAGCCGGCATGACCGCGAGCGGGGTGCGCGCGGTGCAGGGCTAGGCGCAGAGGACGCCGTGTGCCGAGGCACACAAGGACGACGCAACAACGCCATGCGCCGCGCGCACCCCGCTCCCTTCGGGTTGCCATCAAGACGGGCGTCTGCGTCGTTGCGCTCCTTGCCAAGGCGTCCAGCCTTGGCTGCGGAGCGACGCCTAGCATCCATCCCGTCCTTGGTGGCAACGCGGTCATGCGGGCTCATGAGATAGGTTCTGATCAAGGCTTTGCGCTGCGGGTGGCAAGCTGGTCGTTGGTGAAAATCCAGGTACGCGTAATTTCGAGGATATCCGTGTCGCGCGCAATATCCGGCGGAAATGGCGGGTATGGACCCGCCAACTGCACGATTCGCCGGGCTGCGCGGTCGAGTATCTGCGAGCCGGAAGTTTGCTCGATCATCGCATCCACCACTGAGCCATCCTTGCGGATCGCCACCGTCATTCGCAGCGCCCCGTAAAACCGCCCGCGCGCATCGTTCGGATAATTCTCGTTGCCGATTTTCTCGACGCGAGCGCGCCAGTCTTCGACGTAGCGCGCGTAGCGATACGCGGAAGCGCTCGGCATAAAGTGGTGCTTGCGCGGCCGCTTCTGATAATCCGAAATCTGCTTCGAGATTTCGACCTGCGCACGCGCCAGTTGCTGGCTGGTTTCTTCATCGGCACTGCCATTTTGGGGCTGCTCGGTCGAAGTGTCTTTCAGCGGAGCCGGGCGCAGCTGCAGCGATTCGCGCAACGTGGCCAGCAGTTTCTTCTGCTCTTCCTCAAGCTGTTGCACTGTCTTGCGCGCCGACTCGAGCGAATCGCCGTCACGCACCTCGAAGCTGTTGGGCAGTGGGGACGTGCGGCGACCCGCATCATTGGCGCCGCCGCCATCGAGGTTATTTTGGGCCAGCGCTTCGACGGTGCCCGGCGCGCTATCGCTCTTGGCATTGACCAGGATGATCTCGACCGGTGGATCGGTCGAGCGCACGCGAAAAAGCTCGGGGTCCACGAAGCGCACTGCCAGCGCGGTGATATGCAAGCCAATGGACACCGTCATCGCCATCACCAGCACCTTGTCGGCCAGCAACGAGCGCAAGCCATAGGCAGGCGCGGCGAGGCTCAGTTCAGCGACGTCCATTCAGCCACTTCATTTCGTTCGAAGTCTTGTGACGAGGTTCAAACGATTGTAGCCAGCACTAGCAGCCGTGCGCGTGACACGATCGCGCTAGGCTGGCTCTATGCCGGGTGTGGCTTGTGAAGGGTCGAGCGCATCTTCCGCCAGCTGCTCAGTTGCCTCTTCCGCGCCTTGTTCGGCCACGGACGCGGGCGAGTTGTCGACGAGCGTATCGATGACTTCCTCTTCGTCGATGTCTACAACCTGCGCCGCAAGCACTCGGTGCACTCGCGCTTCAAGAGTGAGCTCGACGGCATCGGTTGCGACGACATCGAGTTCGAGCCGCTGGCCGCGGGGCAGGTCGGCAAGCCCCGGCAGTCGGGTGATAAACGGCAGCCCGTCGATGCGCAGCACATCGCCTCTGAGCACGGTGGCGTCGATTCGTGTCAGCTTTTCCTGTTCAAGCCAGCGCAGTGACCAGTAGCGCTCCATTTTCTGTTCAAAGTCTGCATACGCGCCGTATGCCGATTCGAAACCCGAAACGATGCCGAACAGCTCGGCGTCGTTCGCCGCATACGGCGGCGGCGCTCCGATAACACACGCGAGCAGCTGCCGCTGATTGACAAGATCGACATAGCGGCGCAGCGGCGAGGTACACCACGCGTAATGTTCGACACCGATGCCCTCGTGCGGCGCCGGCGCGGTTCCCATCTTCACGCGCCCGAGCGCTTGCGAGCGATAGATGCCGGCCGTACGGCGCGCCGCCAGCCAGCCGCCCCAGATGCTGTTGGCAAAGATCATCAACTCGGCCACGATCAGGTCGAGCGGCGAACCGCGACGCCGCTGGCGGACCATTACGCGCGCCTGCTCGTCGACACCGTCGAGCTCGAAGGAGTAGTCGATGCGGCCGATCGGCTCCGGGCGGCCGCGGACTTGTTCGCGCCGTGCCAGCAGCTTGCGCGCAACGTGCCATAGAAAACTCAACTGCTCGGCATACGGAGAATCGAACTCGCCGCTCGCTATCGCGGCGTCGGTGACGATCGTTTCGAGCTGATCGTGACGCAGGTTGTCTG
>CAZKNV010000413.1:0-2326 GCA_964554145.1 uncultured Burkholderiaceae bacterium | reverse complement strand
CTCGCTTACAACGTTCCTGAATGGCTGCGTCTGCAAGCAGCGATCGCGCGGCATCGCCCGGATCTGATTTACGAGCGCAGCAACCTGTATCTGCTTTCCGGAATCATCGCCGCGCGTTGCTCGCGCGTACCGATTATCGAAGAGGTTAACTCGCCGTTGTTTATGCAACGTTCCAGACACGGCGGGATTGCGCTTGTCTCGCTGGCGCGCTGGAGCGAGCGCTGGGTCTGGAGCCGCGCCGATGCAGTGGTGACGGTGACCCACGTGCTGGCAGACATCGTTGCGAACGTCCGCGGTAATGGTGGTTCAATCGAAGTGATGCCGAACGGAGTGGATCGCAAGCTGTTCGCACCCGATCGTATCGATCGCGAAGCCAAGCGCAAACTTCATCTTGAAGGCAAGACTGTGCTCGGTTTTACCGGCTTCGTGCGCGACTGGAATGGACTGGAGCAGGTGGTGGATTTGCTGCCGCGCGTGCGGCCCGAGGTGGTGCTGTTAATCGTCGGCGATGGTCCGGCGCGGTCATCGCTCGAGCGCAGGGCGCATGCCGCCGGGGTGGCTGCGCGGGTGATCTTTACCGGCGTCGTCGCGCGCGACGCGGTTGCACCGCTGGTCAGCGCATTCGATATCGCGCTGCAGCCGGCGGCCAATCCTTATGCGTCGCCGCTGAAGCTTTTCGAGTATCTGGCGCTGGGCCGCGTCGTTCTGGCGCCGGACCAGCCCAACGTGCGTGAGGTACTCACGCATGGTGTAAACGCCTGGCTGTTTGATCCGAACGAGCCGGACGCAATGCAGCGGGCGATCGAAGGGCTGCTCAACGATGTCGATGCGCGGCAGCGCCTGGCTCTGGCGGCATTGAACACGATTCAGGAACGCGAACTGACGTGGGAACGCAATGCCGAGCGTGTGCTTGAACTGGCGCGTCGGCTAAGCGGCGACACGCCGGGCAGGGCGAAAGTAATGCAATGAATTCCACTCCGTCGCAAGAGAACGCTACGTCATTCGACCATGGCTCGGATCCGCACTTTCTCGCTTATTACGAAGAGGCCAGCCTTTCCGAGGCAACGCTGCAGCGATTTCGTACCGTACGCGACAAGACTCTGACGCTTCTTGCCGCGCGCGGTCGCAACACTGCCCATCTGCGGGTTGCAGATATCGGCTGCGGCGCCGGCACCCAATCGCTCCTCTGGGCTGAGCTCAGTCACTCGGTGTTAGGTCTTGATGTAAACGCGCCGCTCGTCGAAGTGGCGCGGCGGCGTGCCGCAGAACGCGGACTCCGGGTTGACTTCCGTGTCGGCACGGCCACGGCGTTGCCGCTCGAAGATTCCTCGATCGATGTTTGTTTGCTGCCGGAGTTACTCGAGCACGTCGCCGATTGGGAAGCTTGCTTGCGTGAAGCCATCAGGTCGCTCGACGTCGGCGGTCTACTGTATGTCAGCACGACGAACATGCTGTGCCCGATTCAAAGCGAGTTCAATCTGCCGCTATACAGTTGGTATCCGGGATTCGCGAAGCGGCACTATGAGCGGCTCGCCGTCACAACGCGGCCTTCCGTTGCCAACTACACGAAGTATCCAGCGGTCAATTGGTTCACCTTCTATCGTCTGCGCGACTACCTTGCGCCCCTCGGCTTCGATTGTCTTGACCGATTCGACATGATTAACCTGGATAACGTGAAAGCGCCGCTGCGTTTGTTCGTAAGAATGGCGCGCACGATAGGACCCGCGCGCTTTTTCGGACACGTGTTGACGCCAGGAACGACAGTGTTTGCCGTCAAGACGAGGCCATTGGCGGCGATCGAGCCGGATAGCGCAGGCGTTCAAGATCGGGCCGCATAGCAGCGGGATTGGTGGGTTCGGGGCTTCGGCTTCGAACGACATGCCAGGTCACGACGAGCGCAATCATCAAGTAGTACGGCATGTCCCAATAGGCAAGGTTAAGAAACATGCCGCCGACGAAGTAACCAATCAGGCTCACCTGAATCATCGCCGCCAGTGAATACGCCCACTTGAACTCCGGATCCTTTCTTGTGTGTTTGATAATGCGGCGGCTTAGTCGCCACGTCAGCAACCAGAAAACGATAAACAGCACAAGCCCGACAAAGCCGTGTTCCCCCAGCACCTGAAAATAGATGCTGTGGGCCGAGCGGACGATGTCATAGTCCGGCAGGTAGCGGCCGAACACCTTGGGGGTATAGGGCTCGAAACCACCGCCGACGATCGGTCGATCAACCGCCAGATTGAACAGCATTGTCCAAGTGCTGAGACGACCCAGCGCTGAGGGGTCCTGCTCGTAAGTGCTGATCGTATTCATGCGCTCTTCCCAT
>CAZKNV010000412.1:0-2330 GCA_964554145.1 uncultured Burkholderiaceae bacterium | reverse complement strand
TTCAACCGACCTCTCAGTCCTGAGCAAGTCGAGTCACTCATTTACAAAGTGAGGGAGGGCGCCATGGCGCGCCAGCAGACCGACCCGGCTGGTGCCGACCTGATGTTCAAGTCGCTGCATGTCATCACGATGCTGTGGCGCGAGTGCGCGCTGCACGACAACTTGACCGCTACAGCGGAGCAAGTGTTGGAGGCCACAGAGGCCAGGCTGCACGAGTGTCTGGAACGGCAATCAATTGCCGAGGCCGCGGAGGCGCTGGCGGAAGTGAAGCGGCTAAAAAGCCTTATCAAGGATCCGCCCGACACGCATAAGGCGTGGGTCGAGCAGGTGTAATTTTTCTGTGGAGTTGGTGCCCGGGGCGGGACTCGAACCCACACGCCTTTCGGCCCAGGATTTTAAGTCCTGTGCGTCTACCAGTTTCGCCACCCGGGCGGTGCTGAGTGATCTTATCGCGTGCGGAATTCGTGCGTAGCACAGCTACACAATGCCGCACAATCAACCCTTAAGGTCGCACGCCCTACACATTGCGGCCTAACAGAATCAAGGCGTTGCTTGCACGTCGTTGTGTTAGGGTGAGACCCGCGACATCAGGACAAGATGAAGGTATTCAATCTCTGTTGCGATCGGGAACACGCGTTCGAAGGCTGGTTTGCTTCGAGCGATGAGTTCGATCGTCAACTGTCAGCGGGATTGGTTGAATGTCCGGTGTGCACAAGTATCGCAGTGCACAAGCTGCCGTCGGCGCCGCGCCTTAACTTAGGCAGTGCGCAACCGGAGCCAGGGCCATCAGGCAAGGAGCCCATTGCGATGCCGAACGACGAATCGATGCGCTCGATGATGCTGCAGATGGCGCGGCACATTGTGGCGAATAGCGAGGACGTCGGGGAGCGCTTTCCGGAGGAAGCGCGCCGCATTCACTATGAAGAAGCGCCCAAGCGTTCGATTCGCGGCATGGCTTCGAAGGACGAAGCGGCAGAGCTACGGGACGAAGGCATCGAAGTGATGCCGGTGCCGTTTGGCAACCTGCTGAAAAACCCGTTGCAGTAAAGCTCAGCGCTTCTCGTACTGCCTCGCCCCGAACAGCGTTTCCTTTTCCTTGTCATCCATCGGCTTGCGGCGATCCGCGAGCACTTGCACGCCGCGCTTGACTGCCGGCCGCGCATCGATGGAGTCATACCAGCGTTTGACGTTCGGATACTCCGCCAGATCGATTCCCTGATTCGCGTGCGAGCGCGTCCAGGGAAAGATTGCGATGTCGGCGATCGAGTATTCATAGGCGAAGTATTTCGCTTCGCCCAGGCGCTTGTTCATCACGCCATATAGCCGCTTCGCTTCGTTGGTGTAACGGTTGATCGCGTACTCGATTTTTTCCGGCGCGTAGATGCGGAAGTGATGTGCCTGGCCGAGCATCGGGCCGACGCCGCCCATCTGGAACATTAACCACTGCAGCGCGATGTATTTGCCGCGCACATCGCTCGGCAGAAACTTGCCGGTCTTGCCGGCGAGGTACAACAGAATCGCACCGGACTCGAAGATTGATATCGGTCTGCCGTCGGGACCGTCGGAGTCGACGATCGCAGGCATCTTGTTATTCGGGCTGATCTTCAGAAACTCCGGCTTGAATTGATCGCCCGCGCCGATGTCGACTGCGTGCACCGCATACGGTAGCGCGCACTCCTCCAGCATGATGTGAACTTTGTGGCCGTTCGGTGTTGGCCAGGTATGAAGATCGATCATTTCGTACCTCCAGTTTCTTTCAACGATGCCGGCAACGCGACGTGCTTGCCGATTTCAAATTTTGCGATGGCGTTACGATGCACTTCGTCAGGCCCATCGGCCAACCGTAGCGTCCGTGCATGCGCATACGCATAAGCCAGCGGAAAATCGTCGCATACGCCACCGCCGCCGTGCGCCTGGATTGCCCAGTCGAGCACATCGCATGCCACGTTGGGCGCCACGACCTTGATCATCGCGATCTCGGCCTTCGCAGCCTTGTTGCCCACAGTGTCCATCAGCCACGCGGCTTTCAGCGTCAACAAGCGAGCTTGATCGATCTTGCAGCGTGCTTCTGCAATACGCTCCTGCCACACAGTCTGGCGTGCAACCGCTGCGCCGAACGCGACTCGGCTCGATAGCCGCTGGCACATCAGCTCGAGCGCGCGCTCAGCAAGCCCCATCGAGCGCATGCAATGATGGATGCGTCCCGGTCCGAGCCGGCCCTGCGCGATTTCGAAACCGCGCCCTTCGCCGAGCAGCAGATTGGTGGCAGGCACGCGGGCATCCTTGAAGTCGACTTCCATGTGACCATGCGGCGCATCGTCGTAGCCGAA
>CAZKNV010000411.1:0-2342 GCA_964554145.1 uncultured Burkholderiaceae bacterium | reverse complement strand
CAGAATCGGCGGGCTGATTTAAATTACCGTTAGCGGTTAGAAGGACAAGCTTGGGGCGGCCCGGCGTTGGGGCGGCCCGGCGCTTGTCCTTAGCACAAAAGCGACGAGGCGACCGCAATGCGGTTGCCTTGCGTATCGGGGATGCATGCGATTTAAGTACGTCTTCAGTTTGCTTGCGGCGCTTTGGTTAGCTTTCCCGGCGCATGCCCAGCTTTTTTCCGACAGCGATGCGCGCAAGGCCATTTTGGAGCTGCGCGCCAAGTTGCAGGATCAGGAGCGGGCGCTGCAGCAGAAAGATTCCGAGCTGGCGGCGCGGCTGGAGCGGCTGGAGGCTGCGCAACGAAATCAACTCGAGCTCGCGAATCAAACCGAAACGTTGCGGCAGGAGATCGCGCGGTTGCGCGGGCAGATCGAGGGATTGACCAACGAGGTCGCGACCCTGCAGAAGCGCAACAAGGATCTGTACGCCGATCTGGATGCGCGGTTGAAAAAGATGGAGCCCTCGACGGTTGCGGTGGATGGCAAATCGGTGGCCGTTGAGCGCAGCGAGCAGGGCGCGTACGAGATGGCCTTGTCGCAGTTTCGGGCGTCCGACTTCAAGGGTGCGCTGGCGAGCTTTCAGCAATTCGTCGCGCGCTATCCGCAGTCACCGTATGTGCCGGTGGCGCACTACTGGATCGGCAGCTCGCATTACGCGATGAAGGAATACAAGTCGGCGATCGCCGCGCAGCAGATCCTGGTCGATCGCTATAGTGATTCGAGCCGCGCGCCCGATGCCTTGCTGTCGATTGCAGAAAGCCAATTGCAGCTCGGCGACAAGCGCGCAGCGAATCGCACGCTCGGCCGCGTGATCAAGGAATATCCGGACAGCGATGCGGCGAAGGTTGCGCGCGAGCGGTTGCCGGCAACGCGCTAGCGGCTTCCAAAACTACTGCGCGTCCCGATCCGCGATCTGCGGTGCTCGCTGTATCGCTCATACAGGTCCGCTCCTCGACCGCGCCTCGGGCCTGCTCGCTACGTTTTTGAAGCCGCTAGGGCATCTGCGTGCGCGTAAACTCGCGCGCCTTGCTTCAGCAGGTTTCCTGGCGCTGGTCGAGAATGCCAAACGCCGATATCGCTTCGCAGTCCACGCTCGTCGTTGTGCTCGCCTTTGCGCTTGCATTCGCCTTCGGCGCGATCACGCAACGGACCAACTTCTGCACGATGGGCGGCGTGTCGGATGCGGTTACCTTCGGTGACTGGACACGTCTGCGGCAATGGCTGCTGGCGATCGCGGTCGCGATATTCGGCACCAATGCGCTGGCCGCCGCCGGTGTAATCGATACTGCCGATACGTTTTATACGTCGGCGCGTTTCATCCCGATGGCGTATGTCGTCGGCGGTCTTTTGTTCGGCTTCGGCATGGTACTGACCGGGGGTTGCGGCTCGCGTTCGCTGACCCGAACCGGAGGCGGCAGCCTGAAGTCGCTCGTGGTGCTGCTGGTGCTCGGCGTCGTGGCGTACATCACGTTGCGCGGCGTGCTGGCGGTGCTGCGCGTCAATGTGATCGAAATGGCCGGTTTCGAGCTGGCGACGCCGCAGGATTTGCCTTCTTTGCTGGCCGGCGCCTCGCTTTCTAGACCTGTGCTGCAGATCGGCCTCGCGTTGCTTCTATCGGGCGCGCTCACAGCGTTTGTGCTGAAGGATCGCGCGTTCCGCACGTTCGACAATCTGCTGGCCGGTGTCGGCGTCGGCGCGATCATCGTTGCACTTTGGGTGGTATCCGGCTACATAGGCTACGTCGAAGAGCACCCGCGCACGCTCGAGGAAACTTTTCTGCGCACCAACTCAGGCCGCATGGAATCGCTGTCGTTTGTCGCACCGGTGGCCTATGCGATCGACTACCTGATGTTCTTCAGCGATGCGAGCAAGGTCGTGACGATCGGCATCGCGGCGGTCGTCGGTGTTATTGCAGGATCGGCGGTCTACGCTATTGCGAGCGGGCAGTTTCGCTGGGAAGGTTTTCGTGACACCGAAGACATGGCGAACCACCTGGTGGGCGGCGCGTTGATGGGATTCGGTGGAGTGACAGCGCTGGGTTGCACCATTGGCCAGGGGCTGTCAGGCGTGTCGACCTTGGCGCTGGGTTCGTTCATGGCAACGATGTCGATCGTGGCCGGCGCCGTGCTGGCGCTCAAGTATCAGGCATGGCGGCTCGGCCGCATTGCTGTTTAAGGAGGTACAGTGGACAAGATTTTTGCTTCGCAAGCCGATGTCGAAGAAAAGCAGGTGAGCTTCGACAAGCTGTCGGACAACGCGTATGCCTACACCGCGGAGGGAGATCCCAATACCGGCATCGTGAT
>CAZKNV010000410.1:0-2346 GCA_964554145.1 uncultured Burkholderiaceae bacterium | reverse complement strand
TGAAGCTTGCCCCTGGAGCGGCAGTGTCCGAAGCGGAGCTGTCCAGCCATCTCGGCATCGGCCGGACGCCGATTCGCGAAGCGCTGCAGCGTCTCGCGCGCGAGCGCCTCGTGATGATCCTTCCACGACGCGGCATCATGGTGTCGGAGATCAACGTCGGCCGGCAGCTGCGATTGCACGAAGTACGCCGCGAGCTCGAGCGGCTGATCGCACGCACCGCGGCTCGGCGCGCGACCGATGAACAACGCGCTCGCTTTCGCGAGCTCGCCCGGGATTTCGAGAAATCGGCGCGCGTCAATGACGATGTCACGTTCATGCGCACCGATCGCGAGTTCAACCTGCTGTGCTCGAGCGCGGCGCATAACGAGTTCGCGGCAGGCGCGATGAGTCTGATGCACGGGCTGTCGCGGCGCTTCTGGTACCACCACTACAAGCAGGCCGCCGACATGCCGCTGACCGCCAAGTTGCATGCCGACATTGCGCGCGCGATCGCAGACAAGGATGAAGAGCGCGCGGCGAATGCAAGCGACCGTTTGCTCGATTCGATAGAAGAATTCACCCGCGCTACGGTCGGTCCCGCATGACCCACCGCGCGATAACAGGTTGGGCTTCGCTTGACCTGCACCAGCATTACAACCACAAGGAGGCAGCATGAAAAAACGCGATTTCCTGAAGGCCAGCGCGGGCGCCGGTCTCGTACTTCCAACCGCCGCGATCGCACAACAATCCGGGCCGACCTATAGCTGGAAAATGGCGACCGGGTGGGCGAGCGGGCCGTTGATGGACATCGGCGCCAAGGCGTTCGCCGAGCGCATGGACCAGCTTTCCGGCGGCCGCTTCAAGATACAAACGTTCCCGGGCGGAGCGCTCGGCAATGCACTGAAGGTTCCGGAGACGGTGAAAAATGGCGTGGCCGAATGCGGCCACACATGGATGGGCTACGACTGGGGCAAGGATCCAACGACGGTCGTGTTCGGTGGTTACGCCGGATCGATGGACAGCGAGCGGATGCTGCACTGGATGTATGGCGCCGACGGCGACAAGATGCAGCGTCAGTACCGCGACGAGAAAGAGGGCATCGTCTCGTTCCCGCTATTCATCCGCACGGCAGAAGCATTCCTGCATTCGCGCAAGCCGGTCAAGACCCTTGCCGACATGAAAGGGCTCAAGATACGCACCGCGGGCGCGTGGCTCGAGATGGCAAAAGACCTCGGCGCAGCGCCGGTGACCACCGCCGGTGGCGACGTATACCCGATGCTCGAGCGCGGCGCGATCGACGCCACTGAGTGGGGCACGCTGTGGGAGAACATCACGCCCGGTTTCCACAAGGTGGCGAAGTACGTCATCATCCCCGGCGTTCATCAGCCGACAGCGCCGTTTGAGCTCTGCATCAACAAGGAGGCGTGGGCTAAGGTGACGCCTGCGGATCAGCGCCTGGTCGAGCAGGTGGCCAAGCTCGTGACCTACGATAGCTGGATCAAGGTCGGCGTCGAGGATGCCAAGGCACTCGATTTCTTCAAGAAAGCGGGCAACGAGATCATCGAGCTCGACATTGAAGTGCAGCGGCAGGCACGCAAGATCGGACGCGAATGGGGCGCCAAGACCGCAAAGGACAATCCCTGGTTTGCACGCGTGTTAAAGAGCCAGCAGGACTTCGAGAAGTCGTGGGACGGCGCCGAGCGCTGGCGCACGGTGAAGACCTGATCCGGATTGAAGCGAGCGCAGCGGCCACGGCCGCTGCGCTTTTGTTTGCAGGCATTGTTGGAGAATTTCTGTGCAGGGTTTGGTGCGGCTGATCGAGCGCCTGAGTGAATATTTCGGTATTGCCGGTGCGTTTCTAATCGTTCCGCTGGTCCTGGCTACTTGCTACGAGGTCTTTGCGCGCTATCTTTTCGGTGCACCGACGATCTGGGCCTACGAGGTGGGCTACACGATTACCGGTTCGCATTTTTTGCTGGGGATGGCGTTCACGTTGATGGCGGGCGATCACATCCGCATCGACATTTTCAGCGGCCACTTTTCGGCGCGCACCCGCGCGTTAATCGACCTTGCCGGTTACGTGGTGCTGTTGCCGCTGACGATCTGGCTCGTGATCTATCTGTACCAGTACATGCATGGGGCATGGATACAGAACGAGAAAAGCGGCCAATCCGCGCTGAACATGCCGGTGTGGCCGTTCCGGCTCGTGTTCGTCACGGCGTTCCTGCTCCTCGCGCTGCAAATCGTCGCCGAAATGATCAAGGCGGCCCGCGCGCTGAGCGGCCCGCAGACCCGCCAGGGCTAGGGCGTGGAGTACCTGCCATTTTTGATGCTGCCGGTGGCCTTCGCCCTGATGTTCCTGGGGTT
>CAZKNV010000409.1:0-2351 GCA_964554145.1 uncultured Burkholderiaceae bacterium | reverse complement strand
TCGTAGTAGTCAAAGCGCCCCGGCTCGCGAGGCACCGGGTTCAGCAGTTGGTAGCCGGGAATATTACGCTGCAGAAGATTGGCCGCGCTCGTTCCGACACTCGTCAGGCCGTTCAGTTCCAGCTGTATATAAAAGTTGGTCGTCGAGGTCAGTGCAGTCGTTGCAAAGCGCTGCACGACAAAACGCAGCAGCCAGCAATCCTGCTGGTATTCGAAGCCGGCGACGGTGTCGATCAAGCGCTTGTCTTCCAGCGAATAGTTGAAGCGCCCGACTGCATACCAGCGATTCGACAGCGGCCATTGACCCGAGAGGTCGATCTGGCTGATGCCATCGGCCTGATAGCGGTAATAGGCACTCAGTACGGAAGCACGCCGTGGCTGCCAGCGTGTCCCGGCGGTTGCGCGCACGAACTCGCTTCGTTCGGCGGCGTACTGTGCGGCCAGATCGATTGCCCATGAGCGTCCGAGCTGCGCGGAGAGCGCAGCCAGCATATCGGTCGAGTTATTCGTGCGTGGGGTCTCTCCCGGCAATGTGACCCGCTGTTCGCTGAAGTAGTAGCGCTGCCCGACCGTGGCACGCAGCCGCTCGGCACCGGTTTCGTTGTCCAGAACGCGCGTCGTCAATGCGGCGGTCAGTTGATTGGCTTCCGAAATTCGATCCGAGCCCGAGTAAATGTTCTCGCTAAACAGTTGTGCGTAATTGAGATCGGCCAGCGCGCTATCGAAGTTCGGCAGATTGCTTTGATCGCGATACGGGATGTACGCATAGAACAGGCGCGGCTCCAGCGTTTGCTGCGCAGCGCGGCCGAACCATCCGATGTCGCGCTCAAAAATCAGTCCGGTATCGAGACTCAGTATCGGCAACGTACGGGTCGGCGACGAGTCGAGCGGCCGAACCACAGGATCGAGGTTATACGTCGTCGATGAAACGCGCGCACGCGGCACGACGAACCAGCCCGGCGCAAGAATCGGATAAGACGTGCGCACATCGGCCAGATAGCGATCGCCCGTCTCCAGGCTCGGGTGTGTGAAGCGTGTGCCTTCTAGCGCAGCGGCGGCTTCGAAGCCGCGCCATTCGGCGATATAGCCGTTGACGGTGACCTGCGGCACACGCTCGTACGGTTTGGCTACCAGAAGCAGTGGATCGGGATCCTGCAGCGTCTGATTCTTGGTCACGCGCACGGAGGAGTTCCAGTATGGCTGGATGTACGCGAGGTAGCCATCCTGCTGCAGCACTTTTTGCGACGTGTCGACAATCGTGGTGCCGAAGTCGACAAAGTACCGGTCGTCCGAGACGCGGTTGTAGTTGATGCCGGCGGCAAATCCGCTCGGCGACGCGTACTCGTGCCGCACCGATTTGAAATCTCTCGATTCGCCAAATTGACGATCTTTGGCAATGAGGTCGTACACCAGCGTGCCGCGGTTCTCCGGAGTCAAATAGCGGAACTCGTTTTCGGCCAGCACGCCGCGTTTCGTCATCAGGCGCGGGGTCAGTGTGTAGTCGTAGTTTGGCGCAAGGTTGAAGTAGTACGGTGTCCGGATGTCGGTGCCGAGGGTCGAGCTCAGTCCAAAGCTGGGCGTCAGAAAGCCCGACTTGCGCCGGTCGCTGGTCGGAAAGCTGAGGATCGGCGAAGCAAGGATCGGCACGCCTTTGAAAAATAATGTTGCCGAACTGGCGGTAGCAGTCTCGTCGAGTCCGTCGAACTCGATCGATTCGGCTTGTACCCACCACGCGTTATCGCCCGGCCTGCACGTTGTAAAGCGCGCATTGTCCATCCGCGCGCGCTCCTGGCCGAGAAACTCGATCAACGTGGCTTCGCCGCGCCCCCGGCGCGGTGCGTACGTGAAGTTGGCGTCAGGCATTGTTCCTGTCTGCGCTTCGACTCTGAAATCAAGGCGCGGGCCGGCGAACACCGCACCATCGCGGAACACACGCGCGTCGCCGTCAATATTCACGATATCCGTCGCTTGCGTATAAGTGATGGTGTCGCCGCGCAGCACTGTGCCGGCGCGACGTATCTCGGCATCGCCGCGCAGTATCAGCCGCTCATCGACGCTGCCTTCGATGCTCTGCGCACGTGCATATGTCGGTGCACCTTCCCGAACCGGCGCCCGATTTTCATCGAGCTGGCGTTCGAGTCTCAGCTGCGGCCGCGCGGCCTCGGGCACCGCCGCATTCGTGCTGGTTTGGGAGAATGCCGGCGCGCTCGCGGTCAGGCATCCCGCGCAGAGCAATGGCACCAGAGCGTGAAAGAAACTCGACCGAGCGGTCGCCGGCAGGCGCGGCATATAGGGCCTGTTCACACTAAAACATGAGAGCGAAAGACCGATTGCGGGATGCAATGCTAGGCG
>CAZKNV010000408.1:0-2357 GCA_964554145.1 uncultured Burkholderiaceae bacterium | reverse complement strand
GAGCCTGACGATCGATGCGAAAGCGCGCAGCATGCTGTTCGACCTTGCCGACGGTGATGCGAGGCGCTTGCTGAACGCGCTGGAAGTCGTCGCCAACGCGGCGCGTGAACGGCAGCTTTCGTCGATCGATGCCGATTTCCTGCGCGACTCCTTGCCGGCAACCATGCGCCGCTTCGACAAGGGTGGCGAAAATTTCTATGACCAGATTTCAGCATTGCACAAGTCGGTGCGCGGTTCCGATCCCGATGCGTCGCTGTACTGGATGGTGCGCATGTTCGATGGCGGTGTCGATCCGCGCTACGTCGCGCGGCGTGCGATACGCATGGCCACCGAAGATATCGGCCTGGCCGATCCTCGCGCGCTTGAAGTCGCTCTGGCTGCCGCTGATACATACGAACGTCTCGGTTCGCCTGAGGGCGAACTGGCGCTTGCACAGGCGATCGTCTATCTCGCGTGCGCGCCGAAATCCAACGCGGTGTATCGCGCATACGGCGCAGTGCGCGCATTTGTCGAACAGGACGGCTCGCGGCTGGTGCCGATGCATCTTCGCAATGCACCGACACGGCTGATGAAGGACCTCGGATACGGCAGCGGCTATCGCTATGCGCACGATGAAGCGGATGCGGTTGCAGCGGGTGAAACCTATCTGCCCGAAGGAGTTACCGCGCAACGGTGGTATCAGCCGACCGATCGCGGTGTTGAAGGCAGAATCGCCGAGCGCCTGGCCGAACTACGTCGCCTGAATGCGACGGCAGCGCAGCGGCCCGCCCGCGAATCCAAATAGCAGTTGCGTCGATCAAGCTGAGCAGACAGAATTCGACCATGCTAGCCAGAACGCCCTTTCTGCTTTATCCGCGAAGTTCGCTGCCGTCCTCTTGAACTCGGGCGCGCGTGTGCGCGCACCCTAATCCCATTTGGAAGTATCTGCGGTTTGCGCATTGCGAACCGACGAAGCCCATCATTTAGAGGCGGCCATGCTGGATATCGCGCTATTACGCAAGGACATCGGAGCCGTAGCGGCCCGATTGAAGACTCGACCGTACGACTTTGACGTTGACGGCTTCAGCGCGCTTGAAGCCGAGCGCAGGTCGGTGCAGATGAAAACCGAGGAGTTGCAGAAGAGACGTAACGATCTGTCAAATCAGGTGGGAATGTTGCGAGCGAAGGGCGGAGATGCATCGAGCGCATTGGCCGAAGCCGCGCCGATTCCCGAGCAGCTCAAAGCACTGGAGCGCCGGTTGGAGAATCTTCAGGATCGTCTGCGACAGATGATGCTCGATGTGCCGAACCTTCCGCATCAATCGGTCCCGATCGGCACATCCGCTGAAGACAACGTCGAAGTCCGTCGATGGGGCACGCCGCGCACCTTTGAATTTCCCGCCAAAGATCACGTCGATGTTGGCACGCCGTTGGGTCTTGATTTCGATACGGCGGCAAAGTTATCCGGCTCACGGTTCACGCTGCTGCGTGGCCCGCTTGCGCGACTTCATCGGGCGCTTGGGCAATTCATGCTGGATGTGCAGACCAATGAGCATGGCTACACCGAGCATTACACGCCGTACATCGTCACCGCCGACGCGCTGGTTGGCACCGGACAGTTGCCGAAGTTTCGCGATGACATGTTCTGGGTCACCAAGGGCGGCGGCGAAGACAAAGAAGAAATGTATTTGATATCGACCTCGGAAATCTCACTCGCGAACACCGTGCGTGATGAGATCCTGCGCGAATCTGATCTGCCGTTGAAGTTGACGGCGCACACGCCATGTTTTCGTTCGGAAGCGGGCAGCTACGGCAAGGACACGCGCGGGATGATCCGCCAACATCAATACGACAAAGTCGAGATGGTGCAGATAACACATCCGGCCAAGTCGTACGAGGCGCACGAAGAAATGGTGCGTCATGCCGAAGCGGTGCTGCAGAAGCTCGAACTGCCGTATCGCGTAATGCTGCTGTGTACAGGCGACACCGGCTTCGGCTCGACCAAGACGTACGATCTCGAAGTCTGGCTGCCCGGGCAGGACGCTTATCGCGAAATCTCGTCGTGTTCGAACTGCGAAGCGTTCCAGGCGCGACGAATGCACGCGCGCTTCAAGAATGCACAAGGCAAGACCGAATTCGTGCACACGCTGAACGGCTCCGGACTTGCCGTCGGACGCACACTCGTGGCGGTGTTGGAGAACTATCAGCGGGCCGACGGCAGCGTCATCGTTCCAAGTGCTCTGCGGCCGTACATGCACGGTGCAGAAACGATAGAACCCGTCTGAGATCGTTGCGCCGATATAATTCGCAGCTCGATTGCGTCGACCGGAGAGGTGGCAGAGTGGTCGAATGCGCCGGACTCGAAATCCGGTGTACGG
>CAZKNV010000407.1:0-2366 GCA_964554145.1 uncultured Burkholderiaceae bacterium | reverse complement strand
AAGACTTAACCGGGAGATATCAATGTTCGGCATCGATGGTGTGTGGTTGATCTTTATCGTCATTGCGATCGTTGCGTTCACTTTCGCCGTCACCGCATTGAAAGTCGTCCCGCAGCAGAGCGCGTGGGTGGTCGAGCGATTGGGCAAGTATCACGGCACATTGCAGCCGGGATTGAATCCGGTCATACCGTTCATTGACCGTGTCGCGTACAAGCACAGCCTGAAGGAAGTGCCGCTCGATACACCGAGCCAGGTCTGCATCACGAAGGACAACACGCAGCTGCAGGTCGACGGCGTGCTGTACTTCCAGGTCACCGATCCGCAGCGCGCGTCATACGGCGCCAGCAACTACATCCTGGCGATTACTCAGCTTGCGCAGACGACACTGCGCTCGGTCATCGGCAAGCTCGAACTGGACAAGACATTCGAAGAGCGCGAATACATCAATCACAGCGTCGTTTCCGCGATCGATGAGGCGGCGATGAACTGGGGCGTCAAGGTGCTGCGCTACGAGATCAAGGACATCACGCCGCCGAATGCGATCCTGCAGGCGATGCAACAGCAGATTACCGCGGAGCGCGAAAAGCGCGCGCTGATCGCGTCGTCCGAAGGCCGCAAGCAGGAGCAGATCAACATCGCCACCGGCGAGCGCGAAGCCGAAATCGCGCGATCCGAGGGCGAGAAGTTTGCGCAGATCAATATCGCGCAGGGCGAAGCCGGTGCGGTCATAGCTGTCGCGGAAGCCACCGCGCGCGCGATTCAGATGGTGGCCGAGATGATTCGCCAGCCCGGCGGCATGGAAGCGGTGAACTTGCGGGTGGCCGATCGCTACGTCGATGCGTTCAGCAACCTTGCGAAGACCAACAACACGCTGATCGTGCCGGCCAATCTGGCGGACATTTCGACGCTGATCGCATCGGCGCTGACAGTGGTCAGGTCGCAGCCGGCGCCACGGTGAGTGCTCGAGTGCATTCGTGATCGCAAACTACGAAATCAGTTTCGCTCGATCGTCCGAGGCGTCGAGCATTGCGTTGTTGTCGAGAGACGCGATCGAGCACGGACTAAGCTGGTCATGGACGCCGCAGCGTGTGCTGAAAAGCGTACGAGACGTTGCGACCAACACGATCGTGGCGCGCGAGCCCCGGATGCTGACCGGCTTCGCGATCATGAAGTACCGCGATGAGGAGGCTCATCTGTTTTTAATGGCGGTTCATTCGTCACGTCGGCGGCGAGGCGTGGGCTCGGCGTTGCTTGACTGGCTGGAAGTCACGGTAAGAACGGCGGGGATCGCTTCGATCCGGGTTGAAGCGAGAGATATGAACGTCGCGGCGCGAGCGTTTTACAACAAGCACGGTTACCGGGAGACAGAAACACTGAGAGGCTATTACGAAGGGCGTGACGACGCCGTCGTTCTGAGAAAGACGTTGCGCTAGCGACTGCGGCTCTTCAACAGCCGGCTCTGCTCTCGTTTCCAATCCTTATCCGATTCGGCAGCCCGCTTCTCGAACTGTCGCTTGCCTTTCGCAAGGCCGAAATCGAGTTTCACCCGTCCCTTGCTGTAATGCATGTTCAGCGGCACCAGCGAATAACCTGCGCGTTCGACCTTGCCGATCAGCTTGCGTATTTCTGCGGCGTGCAGCAGCAGCTTGCGCGTGCGGGTCGGCTCGGCCTTTACGTGCGTCGACGTGGTCGGCAGCGGGCTGACATGCGAATTCAGCAGATACAGCTCGCCGTCGCGCACGACGACGTATGCCTCGTTCAGTTGAACGTGATTCGCACGAATCGATTTCACTTCCCAGCCTTCGAGCACGATGCCGGCTTCGTAGCGCTCTTCGATGAAGTAATCGTGCTGCGCCTTCTTGTTTTGAACGATCGTCACTGCGAATTGCTGCGATCAATAGAATCCGGCTTTATATCTCACTCGCGCGGGCGGATGGATCCGGGTTGCCTGACGGTCACGGTGGTGTACTGCGCGCCAGGCGTCGAAGACTTGAGCACGGTGCAGTTGCCGCGGGGGTCCGTCGTACGCGACGCGATCGCCGCAGCGGAGCTGCTGACGCGCAGGCTGGAGCTGAACGACAGGATCGACGCCGGAGTCTGGGGTCGCCGATGTTCACTGGACCAGCCGCTCGCGGACGGCGACCGCGTCGAAATTTACCGCCCGTTGACGATTGATCCGAAGGAAGGGCGTCGCCTACGCGGTGAGCGCCGGGCCGTCCCAAGCTCATCGCGTGCCCCCGCGGGGGGCGGGCGCGAAGCGACCGGGCGCGAACACATACCTGCCAATCTGCGGCGCAAACGACGGCGCTAACTGCAGGTGCTCTGGATGATCTTGCGCGTCCGCTCCACTTCAGCAGCACGCTGGG
>CAZKNV010000406.1:0-2375 GCA_964554145.1 uncultured Burkholderiaceae bacterium | reverse complement strand
TCATCGCGCATCTGATCGAAGCCGATGAAAATGGTGCGGTTCTCCACCCCCTCGACGACCTTGATCGCGGAGTTCTGCTTCATGCGCGCGATGTCCTGTGGCGCCGGGTCGAGGACGAAGTCGAGTTCGCCGGAAAGCAGCGCCGCTGTGCGCGTAGCTTCCGATTTGACCGGCGTATAGATGATCTCGGTCACATTGCCCTTCTTGCTGCCCTTGTTCCACCAGTTCGGGTTTTGCACGAACACCGTCCGAACGTCGATCTCGCGCGTCTTCAGCATGTACGGGCCGGTACCGTTGGCATTGCGCGCTGCGAAGGTTTCTTCCTTCTGAATAAAGTTCTGCGGCTGCACGACCTTGTTCTTCTCCGACCACGCCTTGCTCATGATGCGAAGCTCGGTCAACTGGCGCAGCAAAACGGGGTTCGGCACCGTCGTATAGATCAGCACCGTGTTTTCATCGATCGCCCTGGCGCCCTGGACGCCGGTCGTGTAGACGCGGAAATTCGATGTCGGCGCCATCGCGCGCTGGATCGAGTACACGACATCCTCGGCGGTAAACGGCGTGCCGTCGTGAAACTTGACTCCCTTGCGTAAATCGAATCTCCACAGCAGGTTGCCGTCGCGGCTCCAAGCGGTCGCCAGCGAAGGCACCAGCTCGAACTTCTCGTTGTACGTCAGCAGCGTTTCGTAGATATAGCCATTGGCGGTGTTATTCAGACTTTCGTTTTGCGCGTGCGGATCCATCGTGAGGAAATCACCCTGGCTGGCCCAGCGCAGGGTCTTGGCGTCGATCGTTCCGGTTGAAAACGCGCCGGCGGCGGCGATAAGTGCGGCAGTGGCGAAGCGGCGCATCGGCCTCTCCTTAATGATGTTGAACAGCGAAGACCGAGCATGATGCAAAAACCCGCCGCCAACGTCAAACAAGGGTAAGTTCGCAGTACATTGGCGCTAGCGTTTCGCAAGTCCTCCCCGCAGCCTCGCGAGCGCTGCAACGCCGACCAGCAGGCACACGCCGAGCGCTCCGCCACCGCCGCTTCCCGAATTGCCGACAGGAGGGTTCGCTGCGCTGGCCTCAGGTTTAGGCTGACCAACGTAGTCCATCCGTTGGCGCCGGGTCGGGTGCTGCCACACTTCGCACATGGCAACAACTCGCTACGGCTACGCACGTTGAGCCTGCAAGCCTTCCTGATTCCTGCGGTATTTGCAATGGCGATCGGCGGCCTGACGTGGCTGATCGTCAAGAGCCGCCAGATGCAGAAGCAGCAGGATTTCGAACGCAAGGTTCAGGCGCGCAAGCTCGGATGGACATACAACGGCGCGCGCGATGGCCGCATCGACTATCGGTTTGCCGGCTCGGCCCGCGACATCGAGTGGTCGATGTGGTACGACAGCGACCGCGGCGATGATTCACCCACACCGAAGGCGTATTGGCAGTCGGCCAACGTGCGCGCGCCGCGCCTGTCGCTGGTCATCATCAGCCGCAAGCGCTATCAGATGGAAAGTGGCGCGGTTGGCAGAATATTGATGGATGTCGTTACCGGCGTCGCGCAGGCGGTCAGCGGAGGCAGCGGTCGTGCCGACAAGTCCGAGTTCTATGAATCTGCGATAACGCTGGACGAAGGCCGTGCCGGGTTTCGCGAGCGGTTTGCAGTGGCCGTCTCGCCCGACGTGCCGCGCGGCTGGCTTGACGAAGATCTGCAGGCGCGGCTGCTGAATTGGCCGAAACGGAAGCGCGGCACCTCATATCGCAGTGACGAAAGGGTCGAAGTGACGTTACGTCCGGACGGTCTGCAAATCGTGGCGCAGCAAATGCCGGAAGATTTCGCTTTCTGGAATCATCTGGCGCGTCTCGGAGAAGCGTTGAGTCAACGGCTCGGGCGTTTGGCGAATAGCTGAATCGCTGTTCGCAGTTTGGCTAGCGCTGCGGCTTCAGTTCGAGTGTTTTCGCCTCGCGCGCCGGGGGCGGCCGCATCGGCAGGTAGCGGACCTCGCTCCATAGCGGCCGCATCGATGCGTACAGATCAGAAAACGGATTGCCGATCTGTCCGCTCGAGTGAATCCATGCGGAATTCGATTCGAGTGCAGCCAGGTCATATATCGCGCGCAGCGTCGCCGTATGGCGCGTGGAAAACGGCGATTCAGCACGGTGTGACAACGCACCGACGTTAATCGTGTACGTATCGCCCGGGTACGCGGTGCGCAATTCGAACAGGCGCTGCAAGAGAGGCTCATTGGACATCGGTCGATGTTCGGCAACCGCGCGATGCGCCTCGCCCCACCGCAGACCGGCCACATCGCGACCCGACGCCTCCGCCAGCTGCGTCACCGCAGCGTCGAGCGCGTCGCCGGCCAGCGCGCGGCAAGTTTCGAAGCGCT
>CAZKNV010000405.1:0-2378 GCA_964554145.1 uncultured Burkholderiaceae bacterium | reverse complement strand
GGGTTCGCAATGGAAAGACTGTCAGTCGAGGTCGTTCACAACGCTTCGGCAAGGCGCTTTGAAGCCGTCGTCGACAAATTGCTTACTCGCTGCGACTACCGCATGCACGGCAACACGATGATGCTGGTGCATACCGAAGTACCGCCACACCTTGAAAGGCGCGGCATCGCATCGCAGCTGGTGCGCGCCGCGTTCGAGCATGCGAAGGCCAATGGCCTGGACGTGCTGCCGGTGTGCTCGTATGTCAGCGCGTGGACGCGCCGCCATCCCGAGGTTGAACCGCTGCTCGCCCGCTAGCGTGGCGCCGCAGATTGCGCAGCAGCAGATCGAGCAGCACAGTCACGTTGGACTGCTGATGAAGGAAGTATCGCGCGCGGCTGCCGTTCCAGTGCGCCACGCGGACGGTGATCCACTCCAGCGGGGCACGATCGAAAACGATTTCATCGGTGTCGTCGTCGCCGACAAACAAAACCAGGCGGGCTTGTTCGCGCGAAGCCAGGTCGTGCAGCGCATCGAGCTTCGTGCGCGCCGCTTGCGGCAGCAGGTTGATCACCATTTTTCCGCCAATGACCAGCGGAGCCGGGGTCAATTGCTCGATCGCCTTGCGACATTGCTCGAGCGCCTGGCCGCGATCGGCAGCGAGCCGGTAATGCAGTGATAGCGACAATCCCTTGTCTTCGATCAAGATGCCTTGCGCTGCCGGGCCGCTCAACACAGCTTCCAGCCGGTTCCGCCATGTGGCGATCAGGCGGCGCTGCTCCTGCCCATCGGCGAGCTCAGCTTCGCTTTCATTGCCGTGATTACCGACGACATGCAACAGATCTCCGGGCAGTCGCGCGCGCAGATCGCTGAGACTGCGGCCGGAAATCACCGCCACCGGCGCCTCGCGCGCAAGTGCCACCAGCAGGCGGCTCACCGAAGCGGTGATCTGCGCCTGATCCGGCGAGGCGACAATAGGCGCTAAAGTCCCATCGAAATCGAACGCGTACAGCGAACGCTCGGCAGCAAGGCTGGCGAGCTCGGCCTCGCCGGCGGCCGACAGCAGCGGGCGAATCATTGATGCACCCTTGGCGCTGCGCGCCGTCCCGCCAAGCGGGCCGAGTTCCGCGGCTCCATGCCCGCCTGCGCGGGCATGGACGGAACGAGGAGGCGTCGCGTCTCGCGACGCCGCGGCCTGCAAGGCCGAGCCTCCTTCGGGCGGCCGTGCGGAGGGCTCATGTCTGCTCCGCAACCCCTTCGCCGATCCGCTCGGCGATGCGCTCACGTTGCCGCAATCGCGCTGCTTCGAGCAGCATGCGCCCGGCCCAGCGGTAGACGTTGAACTCTCGAACGTACTGGCGCAGCGCCGTCATGCGTTCGCGCTGTTCGGACGCCGGCATGGTGAGCGCTCGATTCAATGTCTCAGCGACCTCCTCGACGTGATAAGGATTCACGATCAGAGCTTCATGCAGCTCGCTCGCGGCGCCCGCAAACTGGCTCAGAACGAGCACGCCGGCTTCATCGTCACGTGCCGCAACGAACTCCTTGGCGACCAGGTTCATTCCGTCGTGCAAACTGGTGACCAGACAAACGTCAGCCGCCCGGTAATAAATCTCGACCGCCTCTGCAGTGTGATGTTCAATCAAGAGCGCGATAGGTTGATAGTGAGCCTCGCCAAAGCGCCGGTTGATGCTGGCAGCGATCATGCGCACCTGACTTTCAAAACGCTGGTATTCATCCAGCGAAGATCGGCTCGGCGCTGCAATCTGGGCGAAGGTTAGACGGCCGATCCACTGCGGATACATCTCGAACAGACGCTCAACGGCACGCAGCCGCTCGATAATCCCCTTCGTGTAGTCAAGCCGATCGATGCCGAGCACCAGCACTTGCTCGGCGGGAACACGCAGACGCTGGCGAATCTGTTGCCGGCATTCATCCACCGGCAGACGGGCCGCCGAAGGCTCCGGCCAGGCGATCGAGATCGGGAAGCTTTCGATCTGCGTCAGATGGCCGCCGAACGAGACCGTCGAATCCTCGTAGTCGATGCGAGCTTCGAGAAAGCGGTCGACCGTCTGCAGAAAGTTGTTGCAGTGAAAGCGTGTGTGAAACCCGACGATTGTGCTGCCAAGCAGGCCGTCGAGTATCTCGTCGCGCCACGGGCAAATACCAAATGACTCCGAATTCGGCCACGGAATATGCCAAAACGTGATGATGGTGGCGCGCGGCAGCCGTGCCCTGATCATCCGGGGCAGTAGCGCGAGGTGATAGTCCTGCACCAGAACGACCGGATCGGGCGTCTTCGCCTCCTCGACCACCGCGTCGGCGAAGAGTTCGTTAACTGCACGATACTGAGTCCAGTCGCCGTCGCGAAAAACCGGGCGCACATGCGCGATATGGCA
>CAZKNV010000404.1:0-2380 GCA_964554145.1 uncultured Burkholderiaceae bacterium | reverse complement strand
GTCAGGATGTGCCCGTAAAGATTGTTGTTGACGTGATCGACCATCGCCGCCAAGGTGGTCGATTTGCCGGAGCCGGTCGGGCCGGTGACCAGCACCAAGCCTCGCGGCCTTCCCGAAAAATCGGCAAACACACGTGGCGCCTGCAGCTCTTCCAGCGACAGCACGCGCGAAGGAATCGTTCGCAGCACCGCCGCGGCGCCGCGATCCTGGTTAAACGCATTGACCCGGAAGCGGGCCAGCCCCGGCAGGTCGAACGAGAAATCGGTCTCCAGATTCTCGTCGTACTGCTTGCGCTGCGAATCGTTCATGATGTCGTAAATCATGCCGTGCACGTCCTTGTGCTCGAGCGGCGGCAAGTTGATGCGCCGCACGTCGCCGTGCACACGGATCATCGGCGGCAGCCCGGCCGACAAATGCAGGTCAGATGCCTTGTTTTTGACGGAAAATGCGAGCAGTTCTGAAATGTCCATGGCGGGCGGCGTGCCTCGACGATTTTGCTTACGCTAACGGTGCGCAAGCTCGGAAGAGCCGAAGCGTAGCGCGCGCAATGATTCCGGTGTTCCCATAAAAAAGCTAGAAATAGCTTGAAAACACAAGCCTCTAAGCTCGTTTGCTCAGGATGATGTTGAGTTTGCCGGTTTTGCCCGCGAACTTGCAAGCCAATTTGCACGCGGTACACGAGCGCATTACCAAGGCTGCGCGAGCCGCAGGCCGGGATCCGTCATCCGTGCGGCTGCTGGCGGTCAGCAAGGCGTTCGGTCCTGACGCGATTCTGAATGCGGCAGCTGCCGGACAGCGCGCCTTTGGCGAGAACCATGTGCAAGAGGCGGCCGCCAAGATTATCGGCGCCCGGGCGCTGCGGCCGGACCTCGCGTTCGAGTGGCATTTCATCGGACCGATTCAAAGCAACAAGACGCGCGCGATCGCGGAGAACTTCGACTGGGTTCAGTCGCTCGAGCGGCTGAGCATCGCCGAGCGGCTGGCAGAACAACGGGCACCGGATCGGCAGCCGCTGAACGTGTTGCTGCAGGTCAACATCAGCGGCGAAGCGAGCAAGAGCGGCGTTGCACCCGACGAAGTGCTGACGCTTGCGCGCGCGGTCAACAACCTGCCCCGGCTGCGGATGCGGGGTTTAATGGCGATACCGGAAGCCGAGCCGGACGCCGCTCGGCAGCGCGTTCCATTTTTGCGCATGCGGCAACTGTTCGACGAGCTGCTCGCCGCCGGCCTGCCCGCTGACACGCTATCGATGGGGATGTCGTCCGATCTCGAAGCCGCAATCGCCGAGGGCTCGACCATGGTCCGTGTCGGAACTGCCATTTTCGGCGCGCGGCAGCAGCGTCGGTGAAGGTCGCGTTCATCGGTGGCGGCAACATGGCCGGCGCGCTGATCGGGGGCATGCTCGATGCCGGCTTTAGCGCACCGGGCATCGACGTGCTCGAGGTCGACGCTGCGCGCCGCACCGAATTGATCGGTCGCCATAAAGTCGCCGTGCACGACGGGCCGGGTGACTGGTTAAACGCAAGCGAAGTCGTCGTGCTG
Source organism: uncultured Burkholderiaceae bacterium (assembly GCA_964554145.1). Classification (GTDB taxonomy): domain Bacteria; phylum Pseudomonadota; class Gammaproteobacteria; order Burkholderiales; family Burkholderiaceae_F; genus JACCZX01. Next base: position 838 of record CAZKNV010000404.1, on the reverse strand, counting down.
GCGGTCAAACCGCAGCAGATGCAAGAAGCGACCGCGGCGATTGCTCCTTATCTGCAGCGACCCCTCGTGCTGTCGATCGCGGCAGGAGTAAGAGCAAAAGCGATCGCCGGATGGCTTGCGACCAACAAGATCGTGCGTGCGATGCCCAATATGCCGGCGCTGATTCGTGCCGGCATCACCGGAGCGGTAGCACTGCCCGAAGTCAGCGCCGAACAAAGATCCCTGGCTGACAAAATACTCAGCGCGGTGGGAGCCGTCATCTGGCTGGACGACGAAGCGATGCTCGATGCCGTGACAGCGGTCTCCGGAAGCGGCCCCGCCTACGTCTTCTACTTTATCGAAGCGATGCAGGCGGCGGCGCGCGAAATGGGGTTTGATGAGGTGCAGGCGCGCGAGCTGACCGTACAAACCTTCCTCGGCGCGGCCCAGCTTGCCGCGCAGTCGCCGGACTCGATCGAGCAATTGCGCGAGCGCGTGACGTCCAAGGGCGGCACTACCGCCGCTGCGCTCGCCAGTCTGGAGGGCGACGAAGTCAAGCAGGCGGTGAAGCGTGCGGTACACGCCGCAAAGGTGCGTGCGGAAGAGCTGGGTGGCCGATGACTTCGGCCAGGTTCATGCCTCAGCGAATCGCCAGGTCAAGCGCCGTTCCGGCGAATACCGCCAAACCAATCCAGTTGTTATGCCGGAACGCCCGCAGGCAACCGTCCCGGGTGCGACCGCGAATCAGCGCAAAGTGATACAGCGCGAGCGCGGCGGCAATAATGCAGCCCGCATAAAACGGCCAGCTCGCGTGCATCGCGCTGCCAATGTACAGCAGCAGCGACAAAAACAATCCATA
>CAZKNV010000403.1:0-2390 GCA_964554145.1 uncultured Burkholderiaceae bacterium | reverse complement strand
TAATGATCGTCAAGATGGTCGAGCAGCAATGCGCGGACTTCGTCGACTCTGGGCATTGGCAGATGTGCACCGGTTGCCAGGAAATGCGCCGTCTCGCGAAAAATCCATGGCCGCCCCTGTGCGGCGCGCCCGATCATCACGGCATCGGCGCCGGTCTCGGCGAACACGAATTTCGCCTTTTCCGGAGTATCAATGTCGCCGTTGGCAATGACCGGAATCTTCACCGCCTGCTTGACCGCGCGGATCGTGTCGTATTCGGCACGTCCCGCGTAACCGCATGCGCGCGTGCGGCCGTGCAACGTCAGCGCCGCGATGCCGCTTGCCCCGGCCAGGCGTGCGACATCGACCGCGTTGCGATTCGACAGATCCCAGCCGGTGCGAAATTTCAGCGTTACCGGCACGTCGACCGCTGCCACCACCGCTTCAAGAATGCGCGCCACTTTCGCCACGTCTCTCAGCAACGCCGAGCCGCATGCAAGGTTGCACACCTTCTTTGCGGGGCACCCCATGTTGATATCGATGATCTGCGCGCCGCGATCGACGTTGTAGCGCGCGGCCTCCGCCAGCATCTGCGGATCGGCCCCGGCGAGTTGCACGGCAACGGGTGCGCGCTCTCCATCGTGATTGAGGCGGCGCGCGGTTTTCTCGCTGGCCCACAGCCGCGGATTCGAAGCCGCCATCTCCGACACTGCGTAACCGGCTCCGAGCGACTTGCACAGCCGCCGAAACGGGCGGTCCGTCACTCCTGCCATCGGCGCCACGAACACGTTGTTCGGCAGCTCGTACGGGCCAATCATCATTGCGGCGGAATGTGAACAGACAAAAAAGGAGCGCGGATATTATCGAAAATGATGAAGTGGAAAAAGTCTGCTTCTTCCGCTTCGTTACAAGCGTACGCCGAACATCAGCAGCCGTGCGAACTCGCGTCGCAAATTCGGCACAACCGCCAATGCGGTAAGCCCTATTGACCTCGCCAACGCAATAGGCGCAAAGCGAGTCGAAAAAAAAGCAGGTGCAGTGCGGGTCAACGCCACGATCGCGGCGCGATCGGCGCGGCGCGATTGTGCATACGATTGCAACGCCTGGATCGGATCCTCTTCGGACGCGTACCTGGCGCCGAGATGATCGGCCAGCGTCACGCCATCGCGCAGCCCCAAATTTAAACCCTGCCCCGCGACCGGATGCAACGTTTGAGCGGCGTTGCCCAGGTACACGATGCGATGCTCGACCAGACGATCTCGCGCTCGCTCGTTAAGCGGATATCGGCCTCGCGATCGCAGCGCCGACACTTTGAGCTTGCGCTCGCCAAGCTGCGCGCCAAGCTCGTTGATGAATTCGCCGTCGGAAAGAGCGCTGCGCCGATTGGCCTGATCATGGGTCATGCACCACACCAATGCCATCCGCTGTGATCCGACCGTCGCGCCACTCGCCGAACGCAAAGGCAGCGGCAGCAATGCCAGCGGGCCGTCGCGCGTAAAGCGCTCGCATGCAGTGCCGCGTTCAATGCCGGCAACTTCGACATCGGCCACCAGTGCTGAAAGCGATGCCGATGCCGACGCCGATGCGACCGGTCCGCTGCCAAAGCCTTCAGCGCTCAAGGCCAGTGGCGCGTGGAACGGCTCGTGCCTGTCGAGCTCGATTTCAACGCTTGACGGCGTTTGTCGCACCGCAGTTATTTTCAGCGGCCGGCGCACCGAGATTAATTCGCTCGACTCGGCCGCGGCGGATAGCGCCAGCATCAAGTCGCCATAGCGGATCGTTGCGCCGAGAATTTCGGTGCCCACGTCACGTTCGCCGATCACAGCGCGACCGAATTGCCCGACCGATGACACGATGACGGTGCGAATCGGCGCCAGAGCGTCTGTGGGCAACTCAGTGAATGCAGCGAGCGTTTGCAGCGAGCCGAGCGACAGTGCAAGTAAACGTCGCTCGGCGCTCGCCAGCTCAACGCTGCGCGCGTCGAATACGACGCTCGGCACACGGCGTCTTGCAAGCAGCAGCGCAAGCGCCAGGCCAACCGGGCCGCCACCGAGAATGGCAACAGGCTGCAACTGGGCGCTCGTCATCGACGCAGCTCAGATCGCCGCAGAGCGATTCGAGTCGAGATTCAACGCGGCATCAAGCTGAGCCAGATCATGCGGCGTGCCGGCGGTCAACCAGCGCCCTGCGTAGTGTTCGCCGCTGACTCGCCCAGCGCGCGCTACTTCATAAAGCCATGGAAACAACGGCATTCGGCGCGCCGGCACGTTTGTAAACAGATGCGGCGCAAAGATGCCGATATTCGCGTATGTAAGACGCGGCATTGAGTCAGGATCAACAAGTCGACTCATCAACGCCATGTCTCCACGCAAGTGATGCGGCGGATTGTCGACCAGCACCAGATGCGCATC
>CAZKNV010000402.1:0-2407 GCA_964554145.1 uncultured Burkholderiaceae bacterium | reverse complement strand
CGATGGCCATCAGGATCGCAAAAGCCGCACCCGTACATGAACCCCTGTGATTCCCGGGCTCGCCAAATACTGTGCCGCCCGCCGACCTTGCTCGATTCGCAATGTCATTGACCTGGTCTCGGCTATCGGCACCTAGGGAGAACAAGACCTCTGTCCCCTTGGCCGTGTCGGAAAGTGCATTGCTTGTGAAGCCGGAAAACACGTTTTGAACGAACAGCATCAAGACAACTTTTTTCTCGCCGATGGTGAAACTCGCCGATTGTTCAGTGTTCCCTGGCCCTGGATTGGGGGTAAAGCCAATGTTGGTGAAGAACGTGATCGATCTGGCAAGATCTTTCACGGGTAGGCTTATCCATATGTCTTGCGCCATGTGTTTGCTCCTTCTAGCGATTCGCGCTCGCTTCGGCGAGCACCGTTTCGCGGATCGGGCGGATCGGCCGCACTTCGATACTGCCTACGCGCGCCGGTGGGATCTTCGCGGCCAGCTCGATCGCTTCGTTCTGGTCCTTCGCCTCGATCAAATAGAACCCGGCGAGCACTTCCTTGGTCTCGGCAAACGGGCCATCGACGATCGACACCTTTCCCTTGCGCACCCGCACCGTAGTTGCGGTGTGAACCGGCTGCAGGGCTTCGGAGGCAAGGCACTGCCCGCTCTCGCGCAGCGTCGCGTCGTAAGACACGCACTCGTGGTCGGGCACATCGTGCAGGCTGTTCTCTTCGCTGTAGACCAGGCAAACGTATTTCATCGAATGTGATCCTTATTGCAGGGACGCTGCACAGTCGCGCGCATATTGCGCAAATCGTCTCGGGTCGCGCCCGGTCACTTGCTTGATGTCGTTCGTGACCCGGCTCGCCTGGCCATCGCGGTAGTAACGCTCGAGGTCGAGCATCCGATCAGCGAGCTGTTTGGGCATACCCTGCGCAAGCATGCCGTTCTTCATATCGGGTGGTGCAAGGCTGATATGAGTGATCTTGCGGCCAAGAACTTTCGAGAGCTCGCTCGCCAGCTCGTCGTAGGTCAGCGCCTCGGGGCCGGTCAACGTGTACGCCCTTTTCTCGTGGCCAACCTCGGTCAGCGCCTTTACCGCGACCGCGGCGACATCGCGCACATCGACGTGGCTGATCTTCGCGTGGCCACTCGCACTGTAGAACGCTGCTTCGGCCCTGATCGTGTCGGCCATGAACGTCACGACGTTCTGCATAAAGCTGTCGGGCGCAGAAACGTCCAGCCGATACCGCTCGACTCAATCGTCTTCTCCACCGGCCGATGAACTCTTGCCAGGGCGAATGCCTCTTCGTCGGCTCCCAGCACCGACTGCTTCACGATGTGCCGTACGCCGGCCGCCTGCGCCGCGTCGACCGCGTTCAGCTCGAGTTCCGTCTGGTTCAGCGCGTTCGGCCCCAGCAGAAACAGCTTGTCGCACTCGCGAAAAGCCACGCGCAGAGTTTCGGGGCGGTCATAGTCGATGATGACCGCTTCGATGCCTCTCGCACGTGCGGCGCTCGCTTTATCCGGCGAGAAGTAAGCCGCGCGAAACGCTGTTTTCGCCGATGCAAGCTGTTCGATGACCTCGCTGCCGACGGTCCCGCCGGCTCCGGTGACGCAGATCATGGGTGGTTGCGTTCAGGCCTCGACTTGTGGGGTGCGCCCATAGGTCAACGCAACCGCACCTTTCGGAAACGATCGCGTGCTCCGCAGCTTCAGATCCATCGGTTCTTTGAACAGCGGCAATCCTCCGGCCAAAACCACCGGATGCGCGATCAACCGGTATTCATCGATGAGCCCGAGTCTGGCGAGCGATTGTGCAAAGTCGGCGCCACCATGGACCAGAATGGCCTTCCCCGACTCCTGTTTCAGACGAGCGAGTTTCTCTGCCACATCACCGTTGGAAACGCGCGAATGCGCCCAGTCAGCCTGCCTCATCGTTCTGGAAAAGACAACCTTCGGAATCTCGTTCATCGGAGACGCGAACGCTTCGGTCGATGTTGGCCAGTAGGCAGCCATCTCCTCGTACAAGCGGCGGCCCATGACATGAGTTCCCGCCTGCCAAAGCAGATCGACTTCCCACGCTTTCAACTCGTCGTCATACGTGCGAGAGATCCAGTCCATCACGTCGCCACTGGCCGCTCGCACGTAGCCATCAAGCGAAACGTGCATCTTGAGAACGACTTTTCTCATAGAGCGTTCGTGGCCTCACGACGATCATGAATCGCATCGTCACTCTCCTTCGCTTCCACACCGACCATCCAGCCGACGCCGAAGCGGTCGGTGAGCATGCCGAAGCGCGGCGACCAGAAGGTCTTTCCGAGCGGCATCTGGACCTGCCCGCCGTCGGCCAATGCATTGAACATGCGATCGGCAGCGGCAGCGTCCGGCGCCGAGATCGACAGCGAAAAGCCCTCGAAG
>CAZKNV010000401.1:0-2414 GCA_964554145.1 uncultured Burkholderiaceae bacterium | reverse complement strand
AGAATGCGCTGACGTGACATCAGGCGATGTTAGCGGCTTCATCACCGCGACTACGCCACCATCAACGGCAATGTCACCTGCGGTTCCTGCCCGGCGATCATCGTCCGATTGCGGCCGGCCTTTTTCGCTTGCAGGAGCGCATGGTCGGCTCGCTGCAGCACTTCGGTAACCGTCTCATGGCCGTCCCAACCGGCAATGCCGGCCGAAAAGGTTTGGCGGTCCGGCACCGGAGCTCGCAGCCGATCGACCAGTAGTGCCGCCTGATGCGCATCGGTGGCCGGCAGCAACAACGTGAACTCCTCACCGCCGTAGCGCGCCAGCATGTCGGTCGGCCGCAGTTGCTTGAGCCATGCCTGCGCCGCGCCTCGCAGCACGGCGTCGCCGGCGGGATGGCCGCGGCGGTCGTTATAGCGTTTGAAGTGATCGAGGTCGATCATGACCACGGTCAAAGGTTCGTTGCTCCGCTGCGCCCGCGCAAACTCCACCGGCATCACGTCATCCAGCCCGCGCCGGTTGATGGCGCCGGTCAGCGCATCTTCGCGCGCCAGTTGTTGCATGCGATTGAGCAGCGCGCGATTCGCTTTTAAAGTGCGCACGGCCAGCAATACCGCCAGCAGGCCCAGCGCAAGCGTGACGGCAAACAACGCCATCAGCGCATGCCGACCGAGCAGATTCAATGCCTCCGCCTGGCGCGCGGCGCTCACGGTACGCAACCGTACAGAGCCGACCAGCTCCGACAGTGAATTCTCGAAGGCTTCGAACCGTCGCTGCGAGCGTGCCGCCAGGTCACGCGCCGCTTCGACATTGACTGCATCGCGCGCCCTGACCTCGATCAAGCTGGAGTTGATGTCGCCGATGTCTGCCAGGGAAGCCTTCAACTCGGCCAGCCGCTCTCGTTGTTCACCCGTCAGTTCAAATCCGCCGATTTCATCGAGCTTCGCGTCAAGCCCGACGATCGCCGCCTTTAACGTCCCTGCATCGGGCGCCGGTGCCAGCAGTGCGCTCGGAGTCAAGCTTCGTGCGAGCCCTATTTGCCGGTTGCGCAAACTGGAGCTCGCCTGCTGTGCTTCCAACGCGAGCTGCGATAGAGCCAGCGCCTCTTCGTAGTATTCGCGGACTTCGTCCTCGACAGTCATCGACCGCACTGCAACCACCACCCCGCTCGCCATCAAGGCGACAGCGATCACAGCGATAGCCCACGGCCGTATCTGGTCAAGCTCGAAATGAAACGCGCGCGGCGCAGCAGCGGCCATGGAGCGCGATTCTATGGGCAGCCAGCGCCTTTGCCACGCACCGCAAGCGCGTGAGTTGACTTAGGCGCCCCACGTGATGTCTGCGTTCTTTTTCTGTGCCGCGCGCAGCATTTCGATCAACGGGAACGCGCGCTGGCTGAAAGTGACTCCGCGTGCCTGCCTGCCGTTGCCGTCATTGTCGTGTTCGGTTGGAGACGGAGCGGGTTTCTGTTGCGCTTTTTCCTGCTCGACGGCTGCGGTCAGGCGCTGCAGGGCATCGGGCACCTGGGCAGCGGTGATGACACCGCGCGGCGACTCGGGCCGGCCGATGATCTCGAAAATACGACGGGCGTTTTCGGCAAACATCACGATGTCGCCGGCAACTTTCGAACTGAAAACAACGAGTGCCATGAGTTGAACCTCGAGAGCGATTCCGCATTGTAAGAGCGGCTCTATACTGAATCGATATCACCGAAAATGGAGCGGCACTGATGGGCAAGGGCGATACTCGAACGCGGCGCGGCAAGATTTATAACGGCAGCCATGGCAAGAAACGGCCGGGTCGGATAAAGAAAGACAAGCCGGTGCCGGTTACACGAACGGCGACGGCGCCTGCACGCGGCAGCAAGTCTCGATAGCTGTTGCCAACCCGACGATTTTTCGTTGCGGCCTGCCTGGTTGCAGGGTTTGCCGGCTGCAACCCGAGATTCAACTGGCGCGAGCTGCGCTCTCCCGACGGTTTTATCGTCTTGTTGCCGGGTCGCGCGCAGACAGTCACGCGCAACGTGAAGCTGCAGGAAGTAACGGTGCAGATGTCGATGACGTCCACCGGCATTGGCGCAACGCTGTTCGCCGTCGGCGTTGCGCAGTTGCCGCTGATGGCAGCCGGCGCACCGGCCAGCAGGCAACGAGTGCTTGCTGCGTTTCGCGATGCGCTGGTGCGCAACATCAACGGAACGATCGGCAAAACTTCGGTGCCGCCGCTGGTCCTGCCTCCCGGCCTGCCATCAAACAGCGCGCGCACCCTTCACGCCGCTGAGGCCATCGAAGCCAGCGGGCGCGACGCCAACGGCCGCGCAGTGCGCCTTGAGGCGCGCTTCTTCATTGTCGATGATCGCCTTTTTCAGCTGGTCGCATTGGGCGAAGAAGGCGAACTGCCGGCCGAGGCGCTTGATACTTTCT
>CAZKNV010000400.1:0-2418 GCA_964554145.1 uncultured Burkholderiaceae bacterium | reverse complement strand
TCATTCAGCAGTTGGAGCAGGAAGAACTGGCGCGTGTCAGTGCCAACAAGGCGATACCGGCCTTTGCGCCGGGCGACACCGTGGTGGTCAACGTCAACGTCGTCGAGGGCAGTCGCAAGCGGGTGCAGGCCTACGAAGGCGTCGTCATCGGCCGCCGCAATCGCGGGCTGAACTCCTCGTTCGTCGTGCGCAAGGTATCCAGCGGCGAAGGCGTCGAGCGCACGTTTCAGTTGTATTCACCGACGATCGCATCGATCGAGGTCAAGCGTCGGGGCGATGTACGCCGTGCGAAGCTGTACTACCTGCGCGATCGTTCGGGCAAGTCGGCGCGTATCCGCGAAAAGCTTCAGCATAAGAGCGCAGCCGACAAGACGGCCGCCGATGCAGCGGCAGCAGGCAAAGCTGCTCGGGGCAAGGCCGGCAATGAGGTTGACAATGAGGCTGGCGGACAGGCCGAATAATTTGTGCTGTTAATCCAGGGCCGCCGCACCGGCGGCTTTTTTTTGCGTAGCGATGAACCCGACCCCGACTTCGACCGACCTCGACGACGATCCTCTGACCGCACGGCCGGTATTCGACCCGGAATCGGTACCGCACGACCCGGCGTTTTCCGCAGCGGAGGCGCGCGGCGACGAAATCGCCATGGGCGAATTGCGCCCGCTCGCGATCAGACAACGCTTTGCCTCACGGCCCATCTGGCAGCCTGAATTGCGCACCGACATGCACCTGTTTTATCCGGATCGGCCGCCGCGCATCGCGTCCGTGCTGATTCCGCTGATCGTTCATGACGCCGAACTCTGCGTGCTGCTGACACAGCGCACCGCTCATTTGTACGAGCACGCCGGGCAGATCAGCTTTCCGGGCGGCCGAGTCGAAGAGCGCGACGCGGACGCGGTGGCAACTGCGTTGCGCGAAGCGCAGGAGGAGATCGGTTTGCCGCCTTCACAGGTTGACGTGATCGGCACCTTGCCCGAGTACCTGACCGCAAGCGGATACAGGGTAACGCCGGTCATTGGCTTGATCGAGCAACCGTTTTCGCCGCTGCTCGATTCGTTCGAAGTTTCGGAGGTGTTTGAAGTTCCGCTTGCATTCCTGATGGATCCGGTCAATCACGAGCGTCGCATTCTTCAACTTGGCGACACGGCACGCACGTTCTACGCGATGCCGTATGCGATGCGCGACAGCAATGCAAGCGGTCGCCGCTATTTCATCTGGGGTGCCACGGCGGCGATGCTGCGCAATCTTTATCAATTCCTACGCGCCGACCGTGACCCGTAAAATTCAGGGGCGCCGGCACTGGCGCGCTGGCAACGGATTCTGATTTATTTATGGCCTTCTTATCGCTCGTCATCACGCTGTTGCTGGAACAGGTGCGGCCGCTGCCTGCTGCCAATCCTGTTTACGGCAGCGTGCGACAGATTTCTGCGTGGGCCGAACGTAACCTGAACGCGGGCCGCTGGCAACATGGCGTGTATGCATGGCTGCTGGTGGTCGTCGGCCTCGCATTGGTGGTCGGCGGAATCTATTCGATCGCGATATCGATCCACTGGCTGCTTGGCCTCGCGGTCAATGTCGCCGTGCTGTTCTTCGCGCTGGGCTTTCGCCAGTTCAGTCATAGCGGCACCGAAATTCAGATCGCGCTGGCCAACGGCGACTTAAATGCGGCGCGGCGCGAGCTCACCGCCTGGAAGCAGCAGAGCGATGCCGCCTACACCGCGGCCGATCTCGATCAGGACGAAGTCGTGCGGCAGACGATCGAACATGGCCTGGTGCTCTCGCTACGACATGTCTTCGGAGTGTTCTTCTGGTTTGTCGTGCTGCCCGGTCCGATCGGAGCCGTTGCGTACCGGCTCGCCGAGCATGTTTCGCGCGTGTGGAATCGCCCGGCCGTGACCGCAACACCGCCCGACCGCTTTGGCGACTTCGCGCGCCGCGCATTCGCCTGGATCGACTGGGCGCCGGCGCGATTAACGTCGCTTGGCTTCGCCGTTGTCGGCGACTTCGAGGGTGCGATTTACTGCTGGCGGCAGGTATCGCGTCAACAGCCGCTCGATGGTATGCCGGCACCCGATTCGCGTACCTTGCTTCTCGCCGCAGCCGGCGGTGCGCTCAACTTGCGGTTGATGCCCGCCATCGAGAGCGCGCGTTACTTCGATGAAGCGGGCAACGAAGGCGCCGGCCTTGCCGAGCCCAGTGCACCGGCGTTGCGTGCAGTCGTCGGATTGGTATGGCGAACGCTTTTGCTCTGGTTGGCTTTGTTGTTGCTGCTCACGCTGGCCAGCCTGTTTGCTTAAGCGGCGCGGCGCGCAAGCGTTGGGCGGAGCCGCATGTGCATCGCAGCGCGCAAGCGTTGGGCGGAGCTGGCCTGCCTGGACGTCGGTCGCTTCGCGACTGCTCTGCGGTACTCGCGCCAGCGGC
>CAZKNV010000399.1:0-2434 GCA_964554145.1 uncultured Burkholderiaceae bacterium | reverse complement strand
CGCTGCCCTCCGGAATATCGTTCCAGCGCGCCAGTTCGCGCTGATCGATTCCAAAAGCAAGCGCAACGTTGCCGAGTGTGTCGCCGCGCTGCGCTGTGTAAACGCCGTCCTTCGCGTCGCGTCTCGTCGGCGCTGCTGACGCAGGCGCCGGGGCAGTCGCAATGCGTCCGGAACGGTCGACTACCGGCGCCGGACGTTGGCTTACGCACGCCGCCAACGCTGCCGCTGCCACGATGGCCGTCCATTTGAAGATCGATTTGATTCTCATGCATGCACCTTACGCAACGCCGCCGCGCAACGGTACGAAGCGTACCGGCTCCTTGCGGCTTCTTTGCACGCGACCGTTCGAATCCTTTGTTGCGACCATTAGATGTTGGTTCCACGTGCCGACCGGCGCGACGATGCGGCCGCCGACCTTTAGTTGCTCGATCCACGCCGGTGGAATGTCGTCGCCGGCAGCCGCGGCAACGATGCAATCAAATGGCGCCGCAGCGACGACCCCTTGTGCACCGTCGCCTAACACCAGTCGCACGTTCGGCAGTCGCAACGGCCGGAGATTTTCACGCGCACGCTCGTGCAATGCGCGCAGCCGCTCGACACTGATCACTTCACCGAAAAGCTGCGCCAGCACCGCGGCGGCATAACCGCAGCCGGTACCGATCTCGAGCACGCGAGCAACTCGTGCATCCGGCAAATCTTCAAGCGCCAGCTCAGCCGTGCGCGCCACGATATAGGGCTGAGAAATGGTCTGCCCATGACCGATCGGCAACGCGGTGTCTTCGTACGCCCGACTGGCCAGTGCTTCGTCGACAAACAGATGGCGCGGCACAATGCGGATTGCTTCCAGCACCCGCGAATCACGTACGCCGAGTTCGCGCACCCGTTCCACCATGCGGTCGCGCACGCGCGCCGACACGAGCCCGCTGGTCTGCTCATCACCCGCGCCAACGTGCGGGTGCGTCATCGATCGACGCCTGCGCCAAGCCATTGACTCACCGTCGGCAGTTGATCGACATGCGTTAGATCGATCTGCAGCGGCGTGACCGATACGTAACCCGATGCGGTGGCGTGAAAATCGGTGCCCGGCCCGCCTTCGCGCGCAGCACCGGCGGCACCGATCCAGTAAATCGGATCGCCGCGTGGATTCATCATGCGAATCACAGGCTCGGACGGATGGCGCTTGCCCAGACGCGTGCTCACGATGCCCTTTATCTGCTCGCGCGGCAGACTCGGAATGTTGACATTGAGTAGAAATGGCGCCGGAATTGGCTGTTCGATATAGCGTTGCACTACTTCGCGCGCGATTGCCGCCGCGGCTTCAACGTGCTCAAAGCCCCGGTCGAGCAGCGAGAATGCAATCGCGGGTACGCCGAACAGATAACCTTCCATCGCCGCAGCGACGGTGCCCGAATAGATCGTATCGTCGCCCATGTTCTGGCCGTTATTAATGCCGGAGACGATCAGATCCGGCATCTGGTCCAGCAATCCGGTCAGCGCGATATGCACGCAGTCACTCGGCGTGCCATTGATAAACGTAAACCCGTTTTCTGCCCGGTTGATCGTCAGCGGCCGATTGAGTGTCAATGAATTACTGGCGCCGCTGCTGTTCTGTTCCGGCGCCACTACCGTAATGTCGCCCAACGGCCGCATAGCCTCGGCCAGCGCTGCCAGTCCCGGCGCAAGATAACCATCGTCGTTGGATACGAGAATTCGCATCGGCCAAAAAAAGTAGCCGGTGTGTGCACAGCACAGACCGGCTTCCCTGAACGTAATGGTCGGGGCGGCGGGATTCGAACTCGCGACCCCTTGCACCCCATGCAAGTGCGCTACCAGGCTGCGCTACGCCCCGAAGGCGCGCAGTATATCCGCTACTGTCGCCGCAAAAGTTTGCGAATTGCCGCGATTTCTTTATGCAGCGCCACGATGTCGATGGAACTCACATGCGTGTCTTCGCCGTTTCCTGCGGGTGTGGCATTGCGCGCCGCGTCGCGCTCGCCGTGGTGATCGGGATCGTCAAGCCGATTGCGCGCGCCGCTGATGGTAAAGCCCTGCTCGTACAGCAACTCGCGAATTCTGCGAATCAACAGCACCTCATGGTGCTGGTAATAGCGCCGGTTGCCGCGCCGTTTGACGGGCCGAAGTTGGGTGAACTCCTGCTCCCAGTAGCGCAGCACATGTGGCTTGACGCCGCACAGGTCGCTTACTTCACCGATCGTGAAATAGCGCTTGGCCGGAATCGAGGGTAGCTGGACGGGAGCTTCGTGGCGCTGCATGGGTCAAGCGCGAGGGATCGAACGCAAAGCGAAAGTCGCCGCGGTCGTGACGGTCAGTGCATGCCGGCCGAAGTGGCGACAGCCGCTTTCAGCTTCTGGCTGGCGTGAAAAGTTACTACGCGACGGGCAGTTATGGCGATTTCCTCACCTGTTTTCGGGTT
>CAZKNV010000398.1:0-2440 GCA_964554145.1 uncultured Burkholderiaceae bacterium | reverse complement strand
GAAAGCGTAAAGAAAATTGCAGCGCGATTCATGATGAACTCACTTTCATGTGGGGTTCAATCGGCGGTTCCATCGCGGCAGAACTCCGGTCGAGTCTAGTCATCGTCGCAGCTTCGATCACTCCGCCACCCAGACTAACTTCGCCTTGGTAAAGCACGGCGGATTGTCCCGGGGTTACCGCCCATTGCGTCTCGACAAAAGCCAGTTCGAAGCGATCATCCCCGGCCGCGCTTACCACGCACTCGGCATCCCTTTGCCGATACCGCGTCTTCGCGGCAAGACGTGTTCCCACGGTGGGAGGCGTTGCTGATACCCAGGCGGCATCGAGCGCCGTTACGCGGTCGGTCATCAGCCATGGATGGTCGTGCCCCTGCACCACCCACAACGTGTTCGTGCTCATGTCCTTGCGCGCGACGAACCATGCTTCGCCCGAGCCGTCCCTGATTCCACCGATGCCCACACCCTTGCGCTGGCCGAATGTGTAAAACGCCAGGCCCACATGCTCGCCGACGATCGCGCCATCGGACGCACGGATAGGACCTGGTGTCATCGGCAAATACCGATTCAGAAACTCGCGAAACGGCCGCTCGCCGATAAAGCAGATGCCGGTCGAATCGCGCTTGGCTGCATTCGGCAAGCCGATGTTGTGCGCCATTTTTCGAACTTCGCTTTTCTGCAGCTCGCCGATGGGAAACAGCGTGCGGGCAAGCTGTTGTTGATTCAGCCGATGCAGAAAGTAGCTTTGGTCTTTGCCGGCATCGAGCCCGCGCAGTAGTTGATAACGCCCGTCAAGCTCGCGCACGCGCGCGTAATGCCCGGTTGCAATGTGTTCGGCCCCGAGCCTGATCGCGTGGTCGAGAAACGCCTTGAATTTGATCTCGGCGTTGCACAACACGTCGGGGTTCGGTGTGCGGCCAGCCGCGTATTCGCGCAGAAACTCCACAAACACGCGGTCTTTGTACTCGGCTGAGAAGTTGACCGCTTCGAGCTCGATGCCGATCACGTCCGCGGCAGCAGCGGCGTCGATCAAGTCCTGGCGCGTCGAGCAGTATTCATCATCATCGTCGTCTTCCCAGTTCTTCATGAACAGTCCGACAACGTCGTAGCCCTGCTGCTTCAGCAGGTGCGCGGCGACGGAGGAATCCACGCCGCCCGACATTCCGACGACCACGCGTTGTTTGATCATTGATCGGGTGTGATTAACTGGACCGAGGGAAAGTAGGTCGCATACCGACGGCGGTCACGCGTAAGTAGCGGCAGTTGAGCGACCGCAGCGTGCGCGCCAATAAAGTGGTCGGGAAGAACATTCGTCTTGATGCCCCCGGCTCGTCGATAGCGCGCGAAAGCCTTGCCGGCCAGATGAAGCGCCGGCCGCGGAATCTCAAGAAAACGCACCTGCAGGTCAGCCAATGTCGCGTCCAGTAGATCATGCGCCGAAAAGGACAATGACAGCTCGGCGTATATGACGGAGTTGATTGCAAGCTGATGCATTTTCGACTGACGACGCAACTGCTCTTGCGACCAATCGAACCAAACCGGGTCGATCTGAAGCACATCGATCAACACATTGGTGTCGACCAAAAGCATCTCAGTCGCGCAGCAACGCCATCAACTCGTCTGTGTTCCATTTGATATCAGCCGTTCCACGCGCCCGATCAAACCGATCCGGCGCGCGTTTCCGCTGCGGCCCAGCCTTCACGATGACGATGTTGCCGTCATTGCCGACCCGAAACTCGACCGCGGAACCCGGCGTCAGCTTCAGCGCGTCGCGAATCCGCTTTGGTATCGTCACCTGGCCCTTGCTCGTGACCTTACTTTCCACCTTGCTTTCCATGAAGTTCTCCAGAAGTATTACTTGCGCGAAGATTGTAATACCGGGGTGCCTCACGTACAGTCACGCGTCGATCAGCGTCAAAACAGGCGGGAAATGAGAATCGGAGTGCCGGTGGAAACGCGGCCAGGCGAGACGCGCGTGGCGGTCACGCCGGAGACGGCGAAGAAGCTCGTCAGCGCTGGGCACGCCGTGGCCGTTGCAGAAGGCGCGGGTGTCGCGGCGAGTTACGTCGACAGTGCCTACGGCGTGGCCGGTGCATCCATCGTCACGCAGGCCGATGCGCTCGGCGCGGACGTGGTTCTGAAAGTGCGGGTTCCGCAGGCTGAAGAATTGTCTGCAACGAAGCGTGGCGCCGTGCTCATCGGCATGATGGAGCCGTTCAACAACGACGGCATCGCGGCGATGAACGCGGCGGGACTGACCGCGTTCGCACTCGAAGCCGCGCCGCGCACGACGCGTGCGCAAAGCATGGACGTGTTGTCATCGCAGGCGAACATCGCGGGCTACAAGGCAGCGCTGATGGCGGCTGCCGTCTATGGCCGCATGATGCCGATGATGATGACGGCTGCCGGCACGGTGAAGGCGGCACGCGTGTTGATCCTCGGC
>CAZKNV010000397.1:0-2446 GCA_964554145.1 uncultured Burkholderiaceae bacterium | reverse complement strand
TCCAGTTCACCACCGTGCTCGACTTCATGGTGATCATGCCGCTGGCGCCGCAATTCACGCGCGTGTTCGATCTGAGCGCGCAACAGTTTGGATGGCTCATTTCTGCGTATACGTTTGCGGCGGCAATTGCCGGCGTTGTCGCCGCCGTCGTTATCGAGCGGTTCGAGCGCAAGCGATTGCTGCTTGCGATTTATGTCGGCTTTGTTGTCGCGGCAATCGTGACCGCGGCGGCACAGAACTTTTCGATGCTGCTGCTGGCGCGAGCGCTGGCCGGCATTTTCGGTGGCGTGCTGTATGGCGTTATTTTCACCATCATCGGCGACACGATTCCAGAAGCGCGGCGCGGACGCGCCACCGGGGTCGTGATGACCTCGTTCGCGATCTCCACAGTGGCCGGCGTGCCGATCGCGCTGTTGTTATCGAACGCATTCAACTGGCGTGCGGCGTTTGTAGTGGTCGCTGCTTCGGGCGCCATCAACGCTCTGATTGCGTGGCGAACGTTGCCGAACGTTGCCCATATGACACCGGCTGCAGTCGAGCGACAACACGAGCGTGCGATATGGAGCGAATTCGTGCGCACGTTGACGTTTCCGAATCACCTCCGTGCGTTCGTGTTCACTTTTCTGATGATGGTTTCCGGCTTTACGGTGATTCCGTACATCAGCCTTTACATGGTGTCGAACATCGGGTTGCCTGAAACGCAGTTGCCATTGGTCTACCTGGCAGGTGGCATTGCGACTTTCTTTACCGCGCGCTGGTTCGGGCACTGGGCCGACCGTGCCGGCAAGCACGCGGTATATCGCAAGATTGCGCTGATTTCGCTGGCGCCGCTGTTGATCATCACGCATGCACCGGTATTGCCGCTGTTTCTGACCTTGGTCCTTGCCGTGATGTTCTTTGTGTTCGTCTCCGGCCGCATGGTGCCCGGCATGGCGGTCGTGACCAGCGCGGCACGTCCCGGCGCCCGCGCGGCTTTCATGACGCTGAATGGCTCGGTGATGCAGATCGCCTCCGGATTTGCAGCCACGTTCAGCGGCGCGCTGATACAGTGTTTGCCGTCCGGCGCTCTACAGAACTACAACTGGGTCGGATGGATTGCCGCCGCAGCGACCCTGATCGCGATCTGGTGGGTCGGCAACATCGAGACGCTCGATGCGGCACCGGCGGTACCGATCGTCGAAGAGCCGATTGGCTAGGCTAGCTTCGCGACTTGGCTGTGCGTCGCTTTGCCGGTTTCTTGTCCGGTTTCGCGGTCGATTTGGCTGCGGCTGACTGGGGCGCTGAAGCACCGGACGCCGTTGCGGCAACCCTGGTGAACTGATCCTGCAACGTATTCCACCACGCGGCCGGATTAAACGGCGCAGCGGCAATTGCCGCGGTCGGTGCCATCGGTTGTTTGCCCCCGCGCTTGGCTGCCTTGCCCGCGGCCCGTCCGGCGGTCACGGACTGCGCGGTCGCCTCTTCGGCCTTCATCGCCGCGAGTCCTAACTGAACTTCAGGCGGCGGAGTTCCCGCCACGCTGCCCTTCAGCATCGGCGCCAGCATCGCGCCGCTGATTCCTTTCAAGGTTGCAATCGTCGCGCGCTGAATTTCCAGGCTCTGAATCGTGGTGCGCAGGATGCCGGCGTTCAACTCCAACCATTGCTCAACGGCGCGCAAGTCGGCGATTCGCTTCTCGAGTTCATTGACGTCGAACGTCGGTGCCAGCATGTTCGGCAGCTGTTGCGGGATGCGGGCCGCCATCGATGCCAGGTGGCCGGCGCTGGGTAGGCTGGGAATCCCGGGCAGGCCGGCAAAGCCCCACATCTTTTTCATCAGTTCGAGGCTGTCGCCGACCGGATTTGAAAACGGCAGAGCCGTGCGCTTGGTTGTCATGCGTTCCCCTTCAGCGGTGCAACCGCTTGATCGATCGCACCGAATATCGATAGACCGCCGGCATCGAACATCTCGATGCGGACCCGATCGCCATACTTCATGAACGGCGTCTTCGCCGCTCCGTGCTCGATCATCTCGAGGCTGCGCTTTTCAGCGATGCAGCAATAGCCGCGGCTGCGATCGGTGTTCGACACCGTGCCCGAGCCGATGATCGATCCAGCGCGCACATTGCGCGTCTTCGCCACATGTGCGATCAACTGCGCAAAGCTGAATGTCATGTCATCGCCTGCGCTCGGTGCGCCAACCTTCTCGCCGTTCCAGTGCACGGTGAGCGGAAGGTGCACCTTGCTTCCACGCCAGGCGTCGCCGAGCTCGTCGGGCGTGATAGTGACAGGCGAAAACGCGGTCGCCGGCTTGCTCTGAAAGAATCCGAAGCCCTTCGCCAGTTCGGCCGGAATCAGATTGCGCAAGCTAACGTCGTTGACCAGCATCAGCAGGCGGATGTGCTCGACAGTATCTTTCGGCTTCGATCCCATCGGTACGTCGCCGGTAATCACCGCGACTTCGGCTT